>JAJXZA010000299.1 GCA_021780285.1 Planctomycetota bacterium | reverse complement strand
AATCGGCAGCCCGCCCTTATTTAAACGTAATAAAACGACCTGATGCCTCACATCTGCGGGTAACCCCTTTCACCGCCTCTGCACAAATCAGCTTCAGTCAAGCGGTTTAAGACAACGCAACCGGCTCCCAAGACCACTTGAAGGCTGGCTGATCGCCTTTTTACCGGTTATCCTTGCACCTATGCAAATTGCGATAATCGCCAATCCGTCCAAGCCTGATGCGGTTGCCGCGGCACACAAGGTACAGGCCTTTGTGCACCAGCAATCGGCTGATTGCTCAGTACAATTCGTATCTGACGTTTCCGCGAATGCGTTGGCCCGATTAAAAGCTGATCTGGTCATCGTCCTGGGTGGAGATGGAACACTGCTGCAAGCTGCGAGGTTTTTGGCCAAGCTGGGCGGACGGGTTGTGGGCATCAATTTCGGCAAGTTGGGATATATGGCTGCGTTTTCAGTCGAGCAGTTTCAACATCATTGGGTGACTATTGCATCTAATCAAGCTCCCGTGACCAATCGGCTTATGCTGCATGCATGCATCGGCAGCGGGAAAAAGCCCCCAGCAGCCAAGTTTGAATGTCTGGCGCTGAACGAAGTTGCGATCAACAGCGGCTCGCCCTTTAGAATGCTCGATATCCTGCTGCGGATTGATGGGCAGGACATCACCACCTTCCGCGGCGACGGCGTGGTAGTTTCGACGGCATCTGGGTCCACCGGATACAACTTATCCGCGGGAGGGCCTTTACTTTCGCCTGCGGTGGAAGCCATTGTGCTTACGCCCATCTGCGCACACTCGCTTTCGTTCAGGCCGGTTGTCCTGCCCGCGGAGACAACCGTAGAACTGGTGCCGCTTCGCGTGAATCCGGGTTCGATGGTTAATTTCGATGGTCAGGTGCTTGAATCGCTGGCCGAAGGACAGACTGTGACTGTGCGAAAAGCATCGGAAGTTCTTCGCCTTGTTGAAAATCCCGATCAGTCACACTGGCAGATGTTGGGCAGCAAACTGCAATGGGCGCAGAATCCGCGCGTGTAACATTAATGCGATGTTATTGAGGTTATCGCCAGTATGGTTGACAAAATCCCATCCAACCCCGGAGGCATCCCACCGAGGCACTTTGTGCTTGACCAGGTCTCATGGAGCCACATTTTTGATTTCTCACTTATTTTTCGAGCTTTCCGACTGGCCATTCAGCCTACATCGTTGCTGATTGGTTTGGCGGCCATCATGGTAATCTACACTTGCGGCCGCGCACTGGATATTGTGTGGGGCCCGCAGGTGCTGCCAGGAACAATTCAGCAATTTCATTCCCCCATTCCCGGCTACTACCAAGGCATGCTGGAGCAACAGCAAAGCACCCAACGCGAAGAGTTACTGACTCTGCTGGAAAACTCAGGCCAAACTCTATCCCCCAGCGAGACCGACCAACTCACCCGATCGCCGGCCGCCTGCTACAGCAAGCTTCGCGCCATTTATGAGCAGCAGTTTCGCAACACCGTCGCCGGCCTTTCGACAAATACGATCTTGTCGCCCTCTGACAGGCAAAGAGCGGCTCGCCGCGCAGGCCAGCAACTGCTGGTGCGTATGGAGCGGCTCAGGTCGGTGGTGGGACGCGGTATTTTTGATGCGCTGCTGCATTTTGAGGTTTCGCAGTTTCATCACTTCGAAAACAGCATGCTTCATATGCTCTGTCTGTCCGCGGTTTACAATGGCGATGAAGTCGGCGGCTCCGGAAGGGTCAGCCATGCCATCACGCTGCATGTGCTGCCCTCCGACGTTAGGCGGGTTTGGGACTCCAGCAGCGTCAGTGGGTCGTTGGCCAACCTTATGATAACAGGTCCGTCTTGGCTGCTGGCCGGAGCTGAACCGCTGCAAAAACAGCCAACCGACACCAGCGCGTCATTTTGGCTGCGCCGCATAGCGTACGAAGCGAGCGTGCTCATTTTTTTAATTGTATCGCTGTGCGCCTTCGCGATTGCCGGAGCGATGATCTGCCGGAGATCGGCATTGCAACTGGCCGGCAAACCGCACGATTTGGCGTCGCTCTGGCGATTTACGCATGAAAAACTTCGTACATTTCTTATGACTCCCCTGCTCCCATTTTTAACCATTATTTTTACGGGAGCAGTTCTGGCACTGCTGGCTCTGCCGGGAGCCATTCCGGTTGTGGGCGAGCTTTATGTTGGCTTGCTATTCTGGGTGTTTCTGATCGGCGGCTTTATTATCATGCTGATGATCCTCGGCTTGATCGGCGGCTTTACCTTGATGTACCCCACGGTTGCCATCGAAAACTCCGATGCCTTTGACGCTATCAGCCGCAGTTTCAGTTACGTTTACGCCAGCCCATGGCGGGTGCTGTTTTACAGCCTGCTGGCAATGGGCTACGGCGTTGTCACGAACTTGTTTCTCTGCTTTGCCCTTTTATTAATGCTGCTCGGAGCACACACCTGTCTAAGCACTTCTGTGAGTTGGCTTTTCCATGCGCATGGCTGGTATGGCGGCGTAAGCAAGTTAAGTGCCATATGGCCGACTCCAACATGGCGGCATCTGGTACAGCCACCCAACTGGTGGGCCATGAACTGGTCAGAGTTTTTGGCAGCGCAAGGCGTTTATTTTTGGCTTTATTTGGCGGTCAGTCTGATCGGCGCCTATACGGTCGCGTATTTTTTCTGCTCCAATGTCATTATTTATTTGCTGCTGCGGCGCCATCTCGATGGCCAATCGCTGCAAGACATCGCCGGCGTCCCCGCAGTTGCGGCGGCGAGCGCTGCCGAAGCTGATAACGACGCGGCCGCGCCTTAATGCACCTGCAGCGATCCTGGCGGGCTGTACCACGATCGCTATGGGCCTTTAACCAAGGATGTTACCCTGTGAACCCTCGCCAACTTGACTTACTTAAAGCCGTGGTTAATCTGCCGACAGCGCCATATCACGAGCAATATGTTGATCAATTCATAAGCCAATGGATGCTTAGCCTTGGCGCGGGCAAATTGCTGACCAGCCGCCGCGACCGAGCGGGCAATATCTACCTGCAATATGAACACCGACCAAGGTCAAAACGTAAACTGGTGTTCGAGGCGCACAGCGATCACCCCGGCTTTGTCTCTTTGAGCCGCAGCCGCAAAGGACGGCTTCGAGCGGTTTTTCGGGGTGGTGTACGATCGAAGTGCTTTGCTCATGCACGCGTGAGGTTTTGGCTGCCCGAATCATTAAGTACAGCGGCCTCGCGGCGCACTTTGCCATATATTTCCGGCCGCTGGATACCAGCCGAGATTGCGTCGGTCAAACCGGGCCGCCAGGCAACTGATCAAATTGTGGAATTGGCTAACGTTGCTGCGGCGTTGCCGCCCGGAAGCATTGGCATGTGGGATATTCCTGATGCTCGCATCACAGGCAGCATGCTGTATGCTAGGGCATGCGATGACTTGGCCGGTGTGGCCGCCGTCTTGGCAGCTTTGGAAGAACTGGTGAATCGCAAGGCCCGAGCCAGCTTAACAGTCTTGATAACGCGAGCCGAGGAGGTCGGCTTTGCAGGCTCCTTGGCGGCGCTTATGAATCACGAGTTAGAGCCAAGCACCTCAGTCATCGGCCTCGAAACAAGCAGCCTGCGGCCAGAATCACCTCAGGGAGCCGGCCCCGTGGTGCGTGTTGGCGACAAGACGAGCATTTTTAGCGATCGGCTTACACGATTTATCGGCGCAACCGCGGCCGACTTGACCCATTGGAACAACGATTTTTGCTGGCAGCGGCGACTGATGGATGGCGGCACCTGCGACACAACCGCATTTCAGGCATTTGGCTACGACGCTGCCGGTATCTGCCTGTCGCTGGGCAACTATCACAACATGTGTGAGTCAACAACCCGCATCAGCGAGGCGCTTCGCGCCGGCCCTGAAATTGCCGCTGAAACCATCAACATCAACGATTTTAGCAATCTGGTCGCGTTGCTTGTGGCCATAGCTGAATCCTTTCATAAGTACAATCCGGATTCGGCAGCGCTTAAAACCCGCCTAAGCAAGATGTACCGGCAAGATCAGCGGCCTCTGCTTTTTGCACATACATCAAACAAAATCTCCTAATTATTCGGCCGGTTTAAAGCCCGACTTTGCCACCGGACGACTATCGAGTATTCTTTAGACCATTGTGAGGTTGTGCATGACAAACGAATCAAATCCGGATTTGGCCGCCCTGGGGCATAGTACCGACGAAACGGAGTTTTATACCCCCCTGCCTGAAGGCTATGTGAAAGGCCGCACCAAGTACGTGGTGGTGCTGGGAACTGTGATGAGCGGCTTGGGCAAGGGCATTTTCAGCTCCAGCCTCGCGAAGATTCTCAAGGATAAAGGCTTACGGGTGGCCCCCATAAAAATGGAAGGCTATCTTAATATAGACTCTGGAACCCTTAACCCCTTCAGGCACGGTGAGGTATTTGTACTCGACGACGGTATGGAAACCGACATGGACCTGGGTACCTACGAGCGCATGCTCGATGAAAACCTTTCCGCCCGAAACTTTACCACCAGCGGCCAGATATTCACCCGCATTTTAGAACGTGAGCGTCACGGCCAATACCTTGGTCGCGATGTGCAGATGATTCCGCATGTAACGGGCGAAGTGAAACGTACCCTTCGTCAGTTGGCCACCGAAGCAAAGGCCGACATCGTATTTGTGGAGGTGGGCGGCACCGTTGGCGACTATGAGAACGGCTACTTTATTGAGGCCGTGCGTGAACTCGCCTATGAAGAAGGCGAAGACTCCGTTTGTATTGTGGCGTTGACGTATATCATGGAGCCGCAATCGCTGGGCGAGCAAAAATCCAAGGCGGCACAGCTGGGCATGAGACAGGTCATGGAAGCGGGCCTGCAGCCTCATATCATTGCTTGCCGCTGCCCTTCCCCGGCAACCGATAAAGTCCGCCAGAAGATTTCGATGTTCAGCAACGTACCGCTGCGCCGGGTCTTTTCGATGCACGACATGCCGAGCATTTACCTCGTTCCCGAAATGCTGCGCGAAGCCGGCATGGATCGCGAAGTTCTTACGCTGTTGGGCCTGCATGAACGCGTTAATCAGCGCAATGAGGATCAGGCACGCCGCAAGTGGCAGTGGTTTGTCGAACGACTGCTGGCCCCCAAAGAAAAGACCGTCAACATTGCCGTCACCGGTAAATACACGTCGGTGCGTGACGCTTATGCAAGCATAGACAAAGCGCTGGAACATTGCGGCGCCCACGCCCAGTGCCGCGTCAACATACAGTGGATTGACACCAGCCAGCTTAATGCCCGCAATGTGGCCGATGCCCTGCGCGGCTGTCATGCCGTGCTGTGCCCCGGTGGTTTTGGTTCGCGCGGCGCTGAAGGAAAAATAGAATGTGTTCGCTTCGCCCGCGAAAACAACATCCCCTACCTGGGCATATGTCTTGGCTTTCAGATGGCGGTCGTTGAGTTCGCACGCAACGTATGCGGACTCGCCAATGCCAATACCACCGAATTCGACGCGCATTGTCCGCATCCCGTCATTGACGTATTGCCGGAACAGAAAAAAATTGAAGGCCTCGGCGGCAATATGCGCCTCGGCGGTAAAGACGTCATACTCAAGCCCGGCAGCCGCATCAGCAACTTGTACGGCGCAGCGGAAAGCGTGCGTTTGCGTTTCCGCCACCGCTATGAGGTTGAACCGAAATACATTGACCAGTTGGAGCGCGGCGGCCTCATTTTCAGCGGTCATGCTCCCCATCAACCCATTATGCAAATGCTGGAACTTCCCGAAAGCGTGCATCCCTATTTTATGGCAACGCAGGCGCACCCCTGTCTCACCAGCCGCCCGCTTACCCCAGACCCGCTCTTTTTAGGGCTTGTACAAGCGGCTTTGATCAGAGCCTACCCGCAGCAGGTATTTTCAACCATGGCGGGCGGCAAGCCTGCGGCCACCGTTGCCTCCGTTACCTCCAAATCGGCCCCAGAGCCGCGGCCAACCAAGGCGGAAGCCTCCGCAGCCCTGTGAACAAAGGAAATGCAGACACGATCTCTCCTCCGACGATCGAGGCAAGTTCGTTATAACGTCACGTCATCGGGCGGTTTCTCGCTGACGCGTTTACCCGCAAGCGCCCACGCATCAACATAAGGCGTGGCAAGTTTTTTAGCATCAGGTCGGGGCAATACGGCACGTCGCAGCGCAAGCATCAGCGTTACCTGCATAATAAGTCCGGTAAGAACGAGAATAATAAATACGAGTCCGATGTATCCCACTAATAACTTTTGACGCGGTGGCTTGGGTGACATCTGGTTCTGTGCAGGCTTGGTTGCGGGTACCGCCGCAACTGACGGGGCCTTAACGACAGCCTCGGCCTGACAGAGCACTGGAGTTGCCCATAAAACAAGGGCCAGCAGCAACAACCGAAAATAACTTCGCATGAAGCTCATGGTGTCCTTTGCCATTTGCCCCCATGATGCCTGGGCCGCGCACGCCCAGCCATCTGCCGGTTATTCTAAACCTTCCCGGCTGCCAAAGCGATACACAGGGAGAAATCAGCCCAAACGATGCGTCATAATATCTGCATCACATATGCTGGCTACAAATTACTCTTGACAAATTGCAGCCGCTCCAGCACCTGAAATGCCCCACCGCCTTCATGATTGTTAAATGGATAAAGCTTCATTTCTTTAGCTCGACTTTTGCCATTTTGCAGATGCGCTTTTCATGACGGCAGACTTTAAAAAGATCGGACTCCCCCGTACATTCGCGGGTAATGACAACCATGCGAACCGGAAAGGAGTCCGA
>JAJXZA010000053.1 GCA_021780285.1 Planctomycetota bacterium | reverse complement strand
GTTTCGATACCCGCTCAATAATAAAACTCTTGCCCGATGTTGAAGGCCCTTGGATGATTCCCGATACGGGTTTATCCAACATGCGACTTGTACCGATTAGGTAGACCGTCGCCGCAAGCTTTCTTTCGCCGGTAACGCCCATTGCGGCAACATCGGCAAGCAGTAGCTCCAGCAGGTTGTCAGCCTTGAGCATATCCGCAGCCGCCTGCCGCACGTCCGCCGGCATTTCGTCGGCGAGTTTGCGGCGGTCAACGGGTGGAACCATCGCACGGCTTACTTTTGGCGACTTGGAATCACTTTCCTTTGCCCCTTGTTCCGCAGCAAGCGTCTCCAATTGGTCGCCGATTGCCACCGCGTCCAGCCCCGGAAACTTTTCGGCAACCCGTTCCATAAAGCCGCCGCGTGCCTTGGCCGAAAGCAGATTGATAGAATCGCAAAAGCGAGCCTCGCCATTAAGTAGAGTAACACTCCACGATGTTTTGGTTTTCGCAGAAGCCTGTAGGGTTAGCGTGTCGGTCATTTTTGTTCACCTCGTACGTTGTATTTTTTTTTCAGCGCAGCCTCTGCGGCCGCCTCGATGTGCGCGGCAGTTGCGCCAGCCTGAACCCATGCGCGTAGGTCTTTGGCTGGCGGCGGAGGGGTCAAGATGCGGACATCCCCGCAGAAAAGCATCAGGATGTGCGCGAGCCGCTCGGCTCCGGCCATGCCAGGCGTGTCGCCGTCGGCCACGACCACTATGCGACTAGGCCGATGCTCGCGCACCATGCGGGCCAGCGTCTGAGCGCCACCAGTGCATGACGGCCGGCCGATGCAATCCAACCCCACGGAGTAGCCCGCCAGTGCGTCGCTCGCCCCCTCGACCACGTACCACGTGCTATCCATCGGCGGCCAGCGCCGTGGTGCAAAAATGCCCTCATGCCCACCGCGCACAGACCACTTGCGCCCGTCAGTGTTGCGTAGCCGGACGCCCACTATTCGTCCCGCATGGTCGAGCATAGGATGCGAGTACGCTCCATACTCCCGCGCCCAGCCCACGGCATACACGCCAAGTGCCGCAGGGTCTACGCCCAGGCTCTCGGCGTAGGCCTCGCGCCGCGCCAGCGTGAGGCACTGCTCCCACCAGCGGACGCGCTCGGCCAGCGCAAGCATCGGCGCGGCTGGCACGGCTACACGGCGCGTGCAGGCCACAGGGTGATAGTCGCTCTCGCGCAGGACGTGCAGGTAGCCACCATTGCGCGTCTGTCGCCTAGCGCCATCGCCGATGCGCATACAGATGGCCGTCGCGCCATCCTCACCAACACTGCACCAGTCAGTGCGACCACAAATGGGGCATCGCCGGTTGCGAGTACAGCGCAGTAGTGGCGTAGTGCTCATTGCGCACCTCGCTGCGTTTCGGCGAGCGACTCGATGTATTTAGTGATGTCGCTTTCCCGCCATCTTCGACTGCCGCCCAGGTGCAGCGGTTGCGGCAGATCGCCGGTACTACAAAGTTTCCAAACTGTGCGGACGCTTATTGCGAGCATGGCGGCGACTTGCGCGACGGTCAGCAGGCGGTCAGGGGCGGCGGACGTGCGTAGTACGTCAATCATTGCGCACCGCCTTTTTGCCGGCGGTGGCGGCGAAACGGATGGTTACGCCCAGCAGTTTCAGGCGGCGTTGCGCTTCACGCTCGGCGGCTACGGCCCGGCGCTCCCGTGCCTGCAGCAGTTTCACGAGCCAGAAAACGGGTTCACGTTCATAGTCCATAAATCACCTCTGTTGAATAGAGGCGATAAACATACGATAAACATATCAAGGCGAAGAATCGCCAATAGAATTAGGCTTTTTAGCGTTTTTGGATAAACACAAAAGTAAACATATCGAGGCTCAATCGTCGTCGCTTGGCATAGAGTTTACGCCGCCATCCTCTCGGTAGGTTGCCTCAAGGTGGCCGTCGTCGCCGTCGTCATAGCAGGCCTTCGCTCCACGCGGCAAATCGGCGCTTGTGCCTGATGCAGCACGGCGGGCATTGAAGAATTGCGGCATACGCGCTTTCGTAATTGTGGCCGGATTTATCCCTACATGCGCGGCGATTTGTTTATTTGTCCAGTGCGGATGTTTAACCAGCGACGCAATACACAACGATTGTGCATCGCCACGTTTCGGCTTTTGTTTGGCCGGCTTGGCCGCAGCCCCAGCGGTAGGCTTAGGACTAGCAAATGATTCGATGGCCTTTGCCAACTCCCTTTTGCGGCTCTGCCTGGACGCCTTATCACAGATCACAAAGCCAAACGGGCGGCCATCAACCGTGCGCAGAAACTCACACGGTAATAGCAACTCTGGGTCGCCCTTTTCAATGTCTAGGATTTGCAGCGCATCATTCAAGCCCTCGGCGTCACGGCGGCGGATAAAATCCACAATATCTTCGGTCAGGATATTTTTGCAAGGAACGCCATCTACGTCTTCACTTTCTGATTGTGACAATGTATCGTCCACGCTGGGACTTTTGGATTCCCATGCTTCAATGATTTGTCTTGCTAGCCAACGAGCTTTTTTGTGTTTCGATAAATCCATTGTTGCACCTGCCTTATTACCGGGCCGGCCCAGCGCTCCGCGCGGCAGGTGATGCTCGCAGAGCGCCGGGCCAGTTCGCCGCTTGCAAGGCGGCTCCCGAATATTATTTTACTACACTCTCGAAAGCCGTCACAACCGAAACAACCCGGTGCAGGGCTTTCAGATTGCCCTGCCGTGCTCGCTCCCAGTCGGCGAGAATCGCAGCCTTAAAATCATCCAGCGGCTTGCGACCTGCCAACAAGTCCCGCAGTTCCCGGCGTGAACCTCGTGGCCGTCCATGCCCTGCCGCAGCCTTGTTGCCTCGTGGGAAGCGTCCGTTTTCACCATTTTTCATCTTTGCGGCGTCCAAGGTAAAAATCCTTATCAAAAAAAGTGTACGGGGTTCGCCATACCATCGAAGGGCCGGCCCGTTATTTCCCGGCGGACGCCTTGGCCATGCTCGCAATCGCCTGCCGGATTGCCGGCGAAAGCGTAGGCCACGTCGCCAAGACTTGAGCCAGTTCAGGGTCATTTTCAGGTACTTTTGGTGCATTAGTGGTGCGCGCTTCGTCAGAAACATCGCTTTTATTGGCGTTTTGAGGCATGTTAATCAGATTCTCAGTCTGCATACACCGGTTCGAATCCGGTTGGGGGTAGTGTGGTTATATGTACACTCTCGCATGTATTCGCATTGTCCAGTAAATATTGGGTTTTTTGCATGGCGTCATCTTCGCCTTGCGGCTCGGTGTAGTCCGGTTTCGCCCCATACTGCGCCGCTTTCTGCGCCGCTTTTTTGAGCGCGCTGGACGGCTCATTTTCAGGCTCGGCAATGGCCCGTTCAAAGTGTGCATCGGTGGTGCTTAGGTAGTGCTCTTGGGCAATGGCTTCACTATGGCCCAGCCAATCCGCTACAACGTGCGCCGGGTAGGCTTCGCATAGTTCGGTGGCCCTTGAAGCCCGCAGATTGTGAAACAGTTTCGGCCAAGGCTTTTCGCCGGCCCGATGGATGATTTTCAGGAATGTTGTCCGCAGATTGACGCTCGCATGGCGGTATCGCGTGATAACCCAAGGCACGCCCGGCGCGGATTCGGTAAAAACATCCAGCAGGTGCTTTCTGAGTTCAGGAAACATCGGGATGATACGGCAATCTTTACCCGCATGGTTTTCAGTTTTCGGGCTTGGTACGCGGATACGGTTATGCTCCCAATTTATGCAGTCCCACGTCAACGCCAATGTTTCGCTTGGGCAACGCAAGCCACCGTAACGGCTTAAAGCGATTATCAATCGCCACTGGGCATCAGGCGCGGCGGCAATACACTTTTCGATTACTTCGCGCGGGATAAACCGGCGTCGCTCCCGATTGCCGCGCACGGTTGTAGACACTTCGCTAAATGGGTTTTCGCCGGCAAACAACTTACGCTTGGCGGCGGCCCGCCACAATTGCCGGCCGCGACCTAAATGGCGGCGATAGGTGGCTTCGGCAAAACGCCCCATCAGGTGCTTTTGAAAATCGGCAACCTTTTCAGGCGTTACGCTCTGCATCGGGCAATCGCCGAAAAACTCCAACAGTACCCGGCGGGTTTGGCCAAGATTGACGGCGGTACGCGGCTTGGCGTCAACAAGTCCGCCAATGAATTGTTCGGTAAACCGGCTGATTGTCACTGCCGCCAGCTTTTCGCGCGGCTCGCAAAGCCCCGCGGCAGCCAGTCGTTTATGCAGTATGTCGCCGACACCTGCCAACCAAAGCGCCGTAGCGGCGTCCAGCGGTTGGCCGGAAAGTTTTGAGCCAGCAAGTTCCTCGATATGCCGGCAGATTGTTTCGGCCTTTTTAAGCGAGTACTTGCCAAGCCTTACGGCCTTGCGTTGGCCGTTAAAAACAAACTGGATTCTTTTCAGTCCGTTGCCGTCGTTGCTTACGCTTGCCATGATTAGCCCTTTCGCTCAACAAGTTCCAGGTTCAAATAAGCCGCAATCTTGTCGGCACAATCGAGGCGCAGGGAAGTTCGGCCCGCCAGGAATCGGTATATCGTCGCCGATTCAATACCAGTGTCCTTGCTCACGCGATACACCGTTAAACCACTGGCCCGCAATGTTTGTTTGAGTACGTCAGTCATGCTTTTCGTTTTCATATAAGACAATTATCGCCTATGGTGGCCATCTTGTCAAGCATCTTGCAAAAACCCGGCGGCAGCTAAACCTCGCCGGCGTGTTTGGCCCGCATTTTTCGGGCGATTCAAGAGGATTGAAGTTTAGTTTAGCCGTTTTTCGCATTTGTAAACTTTGTCAAAGAACGCAAATCGTAAACCGCGCACCGTTTTATATCGGTAAAATTACTTTGACGAAAAATATCCATATATTTTCATCACTATACCCGTCGCTTAAACCTGATTCTGAACCGCTCAAGGTCGGCGGCGGTCAGCGTGCTTTTGTCCAGCAGCAATTGCGAAATCTGCCGCAGCGTGTTTGGGTAAGCCCGCAGCGTTCTATCAACCAGTTTCATGCCATCCATCAGCACGGCGTCGCGTCGGGTCGCCGGAATCAACTGCAGAAGCGAGTCAACGCGCCCGTCGTCGCCGTCGAAACGGGAGCCAGATACGGCCCCGGTTTTTTGTGGCTTGTACAGTGCAATGTCCAGCTTCACTTGTTGTGAAACCTGCGGCGACAAAACGCGCCGATAGCGATTTAACGGGCCAACACGCAAACCCGCCCCGGTGTAGCGAATGGTGGCAACATCGCCCGCGGCAATCGCTGCAACGCTTTCCGCCACTGATGCACCAGGGCGAGGCGCGGGCCAAACCCTGCCAATGACGGCGCCATGAATGAGCCGCAGGGTCGCGCGCCGCGCGCTGCCGCCCGTTGCAAGCAACAGTAAAATATGGGCGCCCTCGTGCCATGCAATTTTAGCAATCTCGCGCTGCGTATTGTTCATAATTCTGCATCCAAAAAAACGCGGAGCCAGCGGTCGCACGGAGACAACGCACGCCGCCAGCCCCGCGGCCCAAAAGTCACCATCGCACGGGCAAGTTTGCCGGCGGCGTCGCTTTGCCGGAAAGCGGCACGTCCAGCGCCGCCGCAGCGCGTTGCTGATAGGGCGCTTGCAGGGCAGCGTTTTGCAATGCCTGCAGCGACTTATGATGAGGCTCGGCTTTCTGGCGGATGTTTTTCAGATATTCAGCCAGTTCGTTTTCAATCCGGGCAACGGTTTGCTCGGCCTTTTTCAGTTTTGAGGAATCGTCGGCGTGCTCCAGCAACCAGGCACGCGCTTCGGCGGCGCGCTTTGCAACCTGCAAGTCGGAGGCCAGGTCATTATCATGCTCGCGTGAAAGCATGAAGCGTACTCGCTGAAAATCAGCCAACTGCTCGCCGGAAAGCTCAACACCATCGGCAATCTTGACCACATGTTGCCAATATTTTTGTGCGGCCTCGGCAAAACGGGCGGCCGATTCTTTGTTGGCTCGCAAACTCAACGACGCAGCCCGGCTTTGTTCAGCCGTCAGCGGAACCCAGCCGTAACGGCGGCCATCAGCGACCTGCCTTTGCATGTATGAAATTGCTCCATCCGCCGATGGAACCGCAACCAAATCGGTCGGCTTGATACCCGGATGGCAGGTGGTGTTCACAGGTGGGTCTTCCGGCTGGCGCGTTGGCGCGTGAAACGCATAAATGCCAGTCGGTGAAGTAGGGTCAAGCATCGTTTGTTCCTTTCCAAAACGCCCCGGCGCGGGTTCAACGCAAACCGCACGCCGGAGCAGTTGCAAGGTTCATAAAAGGGCGAACAGCTATTGGCCGTTTCATAAAGCGCGGTTTTGTGGGCGTTTTGGCGCACTTTTCGGCCATAAACGGCCAATGAGTGTTTTTGGTAAATCACAGGTTGCCCTCCGATGCGCGCCGCCCGTCGCGGTCGGTCGCCGAGTGTGGGTTTGTGCCTTCTGCTAAGCATCGCCGCGCGAAAATGTTAAGCCGTAGCACCTTGAAAGATGAAAGCGGAATGCCGAGCCGTTGGGCCAAAAGCGAGTTTGACAAACTCGGATGCTCAACCAACATGGTGACGATTCTGGCGCGAAACGCGGTTACTTCGGCGTCGCTGTAATGCCGCCGGCGCGGTGTGGTCGGTTTTTCGCGTAACCGTTCACGGGCCAAAGTGGCGAAATTAGGCAATAAATGAGGGTTCCTGACCGTATGCGACCGATTTGGGCGCATTTTTTACTCGGATGGCCGGCAACATCCGATTATTTACCTTTATTTCT
>JAJXZA010000085.1 GCA_021780285.1 Planctomycetota bacterium | reverse complement strand
GTTGATTCTGCCCGCAATAACCACCGAGCCATCATGCGACAGCGGGGCCGTGCCCGAAAGCAACTGGCTTGCGGCGGCCGGGTCTATCTTGCCGGCCTGATTAAGCAAGGTGTTCATGAAACTGGCCGAAGCACTAATGGCTGTAAGCGAGCCAACGTTGACGGTCCCGCCCGCGCCTACAATCATCCCCTGCGGGTCCACAAACACCACGTTGCCGCCGATATGGCCGCCATCCACGCTGTTAAGCACACCGTTAATCAGAACCGGCGAGTCCCATACCAAATTGACCAGGTGTGAAGCGCCGGTCGGGACCACCAGATTCACCGTATGACCTGAGCCTACGGTAAAGTTGCCAAACGAATTAAACGCGTCGCCGCCCGCGATGGTGCGTGTGGTGATGGTGGTGGTATTGCCGTTGTTTTGCAGTTGGGTTTGCGTGCGTCCGTCGGGTGTTATGAAATTGCTGCCGGCCCATGCAGCGACGGTCGAGCCAAAGGTGGCAGCACTCGCAGCCGCTGTCAGGCGGGCCGCTCGATTAAACCGGGTACGTCGGGTTGCGGATCGCAAAAGAACCGTCGCAAATTGCATGGAAACATTCCTCTCAAAGCGCATCGCCCAACCATGTTTGGCTCAGCTGCAACCTTGCAGGCTCCTTGAGCCAAAACGTGTGCCTGGTCCTGCAGGTTCACCTGCTGACAGTTCAGCTGCGGGCCAATTGTTTTAGTTTCTCTCGCTCAATACTCTCCGCGCCTGACCTTACTTACGCCGCCAGTTTAAGGCGGTTGTGCAGCGCCACAACGTTGGCCAGCGACAGCAGGTGCGCGTAGATTGAGCCTAGCATGCCGTTTTTCAGCATCGCCGCCGCGTCGGCTTCAGGCAGCGAGCGGAGTTTTTCTTCGTCCACCGTCCAAAAGCCTGTGAGATTAAATGTTTTGCCGGATTGATCTTTTACCTGCAGAGATTTGCTTACCAGCAGGTTCAGCCGCCGCAGTTCCTGCATCAGCAGTTGCGTGCGCTGCATTTGGGCCTGGTAATCGGCCAGAAACTTGACGACTTCCTTGAAATAAGCTGTCTGCTCGCCTTGTTCGGTAAACAGCGCTTCGCCCTGGTCCGGTTGCAGCAGCGGACTTTGGGTGTCAATCATCACGGTGAAGTTGTCGGGCTTGGCCTGCCCCAGCACAAACGGGTACCGCCGAATAAACGCCGGAACATACCGCCCCTGCCATTTGCCGTCAGAACCCACAAAAAGATTCTCCCGGTCGCGCACGCCCAAAAGAGCCGCGGGCATGAGAGTTTCAACGTTCGGCCCGGCAAACACAATCGGATACTCAAGCGCTGCCGGCCCAAACTCAACCACCGCCAGCGGCACTGAGTTGGTGGTCTTGGCAAACGCCAAACTTGCCGCCTGGGTGTTTATTTTGAGATGCCGATGCTTCTGCGAATCCAGCGGTTCGGGTGTATTGTAAAACAGTACCTGTGCCATGTTGTTCCTCATAGGGTCAGACTATCAGGCCCATGCCTGTAAATATGTTTTGCATGCCGCAAGTTCACCACAGTAGATTATGCTTGCAGGCCGGGAGCGAGTCAATCTGAAAATGTGCAAAAAGCAATTGCCGCAAAATCCCGCGGCCTGTCGTCCGGTAAAGTCTCGGCCCATCGCTTAGCCGCGCCTAAAAAATATGTTTGACCCAATGTAAAATGCTGTGTGTCAGCGAGGCGTGCAGGCCGGCAATAGCGGTATACACACCCACGAGCGAGGTCGCCGCCATCGTGGCCACAACCAGCCACAGATACCAGCCGCGCATCTTCCATTTTTCCGGTAATGCAATAATCGCCAGCGCCAGCAACAGCCCCAGCACAATGGGCAGCAGCAGCGCATTCATCACTTCAACTCCGATGGTTAAGTGCACCAGGTTTATGCCTGAAAGCACAATGCCGGCTCCGGCCAGCAGGCACACGACATAAACGCCGTAAAACCAGGGCGCTTCAAACGGATGCAGCGCCAGCGAATGTTTATAGCCGGTGACCTCGCCCAATCCCCAGGCCGCCGTCAGCGATACCACGATGGTCGCCACCAGAGCCGCGCCGAGCATACCCAGGGCAAAGAGCAATTTGCCCCAGAACTCGCCCAAACCCGGCGTAATGGCGCCGGCAATTTGTTGTACGGTGTTGAGCGACGCATGCGGGTTGGCCTTGCCGATGGTTGAAGCGGTCAGAATAAGCACCGCGCTCATGATAACCTGCGTAATCACCGCGCCGATGGCTGTGTCCAGCCGTGCCGGGCGAACGTGTTGCAGGCCAAGCCCCTTATCCACGACGGCCGACTGCTGATAAAACACCATCCACGGCATGATGACAGCGCCGACATTGCTGGCCAGCAGAAACAGGTAATCGCTGTTGTGCCATGGCTGCGAGCGTGCTCCGGCAATAATTTCGCCGCCGGAAGGGTGCGCCTTGAGTGCCGCAAACACAAACGCCAATTCAAAAAGGCCGATCAAAATCGCGACAATTTCCACCTGCCGATAGGTGCCCGTGGCCGCCACAACAATCAGCAGCAGTACCGCACCCCACACGCTCGCCCATGCCGGCACGCCGAACAAAAGCCCCACGCCCGCAATGCCGGCAAATTCAGTCAGCAGCGCCCCGACGCACGAGACAAGAAGCGTGCTCACGCTGAGCCACGCCCAAAAACGCCCGAAACGTTCACGTATAAGCTCGCCATGCCCTTTTTGTGTGGCCAGCCCCAGGCGTACCGTAAGTTCCTGCACCAGGTAAAGCACCGGAATCAGCAGCACTTGCAGCGGCAGCAGACTGTAGCCAAACTGAGCGCCGCTTTGCGCCGCCGTGATGGCGCTGCCCGCGTCGGTGTCGGCCAGCATCACCACCAGCCCCGGCCCCGCCACCAAAAGCAGAAGTTTAAGCGAACGCATCAGGCCGCCGGAGAGGCGTGTTGGGCCGCGGCTCTGTGCATCGGAGGTTGGGGGGCTTGGCGCACTCGACGACACGGGCGGGTTACTCCATAAGGGCGAGGTCAGCCGTCTGCCGCACCGAGCGACCGCGTCTGAAATGCCTTGCGAGAAACTATGACCCCATCACAATGCCGGCCATTAATCAGACAGGCTCCCAGGCGTTCAAAGCCCGTATGAGTGGCAAGCCTCAGGGTAAGCCAGCCGGCATTTTTCAGCTCGGGGCATCGTTAAAACCCATTTGGCCTGCGGCATTTAGTGCATGCTTTTGCCCACCACCACCATCAGCACGCCCATCAGGCCTGTGGGTATAAACATCTTAGGGCAGGGCCGCTTATAGTGCGCGACAGAGCACCGGGTCTGCCGCCGAGATTGCCAAAGTGAGCGTGGGTTCATCGGTGACGCTCCATTATGCTGGTGATTCCAAAGCAGCTTACCCATCACTAGTTGAGACTTAGTCTCATTTAGTGTCTGTCGCCGAAGTTAGCACGGTTAAGAATGAGTGTCAACACAGCCGGCATATGGGGCTGCAAATTTGCCGGGCGTGGCAATTTTTCCGGTCACCCCTGCGGGGTGGGTCTGAAATACCTCGTCTGCTCTGTTGTCGGATCTCGCAGACTCATTATTTACAGTCGGCTCGATCCTCCACTGCGCATACGGGGCATTTCAGCCCCATCGCAATCCCGGCCATTACTCGGACAGACTCCTTGTTACTTTTTAGCTCGCCCAGCGTTACCATACCACGCATGATCGCACTCGCGATTAACTCGCCCGCCTGGCCCTTGCTTTCACCGGCACTCATCGAGCCGGCGCGAACCGCGGCCTTGCTGCTGCTTTTTGGCGTCCTCGGCCTTATTGCCGTAGCCTCCAGCCGCACCGCCGACCGCCTCGGTGTACCTGCGGTGCTGGTGCTGCTCATCCTCGGTATGCTTGCAGGGCGCGAAGGCTTCGGCGGCGTCGCTTTTAACGACTATCACTTCGCGTTTCGCCTCGGCACGGTGGCGCTGATCTTAATTCTATTTGAGGGCGGCTTTAATACTTCCCCCGGCACGCTGCGCAGCAGCCTCGCCCCGGCCGCGCTATTGGCCACCGTTGGCGTCGCGCTTACCGCCGGTATTGTCGCCGCGCTGGCCTACCTGTTCGGCCTCGACTTAAGCGAATCGCTCCTCATCGGCGCTGTGGTTTCTTCCACCGATACCGCGGCCGTCTTTGCCGTGCTACGCGGCGGAAGCCTGCGCCTCCAGCCACGCATGAGCCGCCTTATTGAACTCGAATCTTGCCTTAACGACCCCATGGCGGTCATTCTTACCACGTCAGTGGTTGCCGTGCTCGAACATCATCACCCCATCTGGTGGAAACTATTTGTCGATGTCCCGCTGCAGCTTTTAATCGGCAGCGTCGTCGGAGCCGCCCTGGGCGTTGCGGCGCGTACCGCGTTACGCCGCTTGCGGCTCGCTTCCACGGGTTTACTCCCGGCATTCACGCTGGCCGCTGCCTTTGCCTCGTTCGGGGCCGCCACGCTTGCCGGCGGCAGCGGCTTTTTGGCCGTTTACATGACCGGCCTGATGATGGATGCCCAATCGCTGCCGTTCAAAAACGGCTTGGCCCGCGTACACGCCGCTCTCGGCTGGCTCGGGCAAATCGGCATGTTTTTGATGCTGGGCCTGATGGTCCGCCCAAGCGAACTCCTGCAGGTCGCCGGCATCGGCGTCGCGCTGGCGGTGCTGCTGGCCGTTGCCGCGCGGCCCCTGGCGGTTGCCGCCTGCCTGCTGCCTATCGGTTACTCAACCAAAGAAACCACTTTTATCGGCTGGGTTGGCTTGCGCGGCGCGGTGCCGGTTATTCTGGCAACGTTTCCGGTCATGGCACATCTGCCCGGTGCGCAGCGCATCTTTAACATTGTATTTTTTGTGGTGGTGGTCAACACCCTGTTCCCGGGGGCAACCATCCGCTGGGTTACGCGCCGCATGGGATTTGTCGCCGACGAAAAACCCGCACCCGATGCCGTCCTCGAAATTAATTCGCCGCGGCCGCTCTCGGGCGAAGTAAAATCTTTCCTGATTGAACCCTCGGTCGCCGTGTGCGGCGCCCGCCTCCGCGACATCGAGTTTCCGCAGGCTGCCGCCGTTATGCTCATTGTGCGTAACGACGACCTGCTTGCCCCGCGCGGCGAAACGGTATTTCAGCCGGGCGACCATGTTTATGTATTCTTTAACCGCAGCGATCAGCCTATGATGGACCTGCTCTTTGGACGTTCCGAAGATGCCGGCTGATTCATCCACCGCCGCAGCCCGGCCGTACTACCGGAGTCGCCCAGCGGCCTGGTACAAGCCGCGAGCCGCACAACTTGAACGGAGTTTTGCATGAATACTGAACTTGCAGATTTTGGCGCAGGCTGCTTTTGGGGCGTGGAGGCTGCCTTTCGGCGCGTGCCCGGTGTTTTGGACGTTGCCGCTGGCTATGAGGGCGGCAGCACCCGAAACCCGACCTACCACGATGTTTGCACCGATGAAACCGGCCACGCCGAAGTGGTGCAGGTGCGTTTCGACCCCGCGCGGGTTACTTATGCGCAACTGCTCGAAGTCTTTTTCGAAGGCCACGACCCGACAACCCTAGACCGCCAGGGACCCGACATCGGCAAACAATACCGCAGCGTGGTGTTTTATCACTCTCAAAGCCAACGCGAGCAGGCTGAAGCCGAGATTTTACGCCGCAATAACAGCGGCCAGTACGTCGGCCCGATTGTGACGGCGGTCGAGCCGGCCGACACCTTTTACCGCGCGGAAGAATACCATCAGCGCTATTTTGAAAAAAAGGGCGTCAATTACAGTTGTCACGTTGGAAACGGCAAGAAGCGGTAACTGGCGCCGCGATAGTTGCATCGCCCGCGGCTTCGACCGCACGCCGCAATGAGTTTACTTTGTTACCCACCACCAAAGGAGCCTACAGTGTCTAACCCACAAAACAATACAACTGCCGGCAACCCTGCAAACACAAGTTGCAGCATCAATCAGCCCGCAGCCTGCGGGACCGCCCATTGGCAAAGCAAAAGCGACGACGAGTGGAAGGCCATCTTAACGCCCGATCAATACCGCATCGCCCGGCAGGCCGGCACCGAGCAGGCCTTCACCGGCAAATACTGGAACACCAAAACCCCCGGCACCTATTGCTGCGCATGCTGCGGCCAGGAACTTTTCAGTTCTGATACAAAGTTTGATTCCGGCACCGGCTGGCCCAGCTTTTGGCAGCCTCTGCAGGCTGCGGCCGTGCGCGAACATTCCGACACCTCCTACGGGATGGTTCGTACTGAAGTGCAGTGCGCCCGCTGCGGTGCACACCTCGGCCACGTATTTAGCGACGGCCCAAAACCCACCGGCCTGCGCTACTGCATGAACTCGGCGTCGCTCGAACTTAAACCGCGGTAACCTGTCATAAACCGGCGCTATTGAGAAGCTGCAAATTCGCGGCGGCCAAGGCTGCTTGGACGCGACAAGCGAAGTCGCTATCATAATCGCATGGTATTAACTGCAATTATAACACCTGTAAGCGAGGGCGGTTTCGTGGCCCTTAATCCCGAAACCGGTACCACAACTCAAGGCGAGTCTATCACCGAGGCTCTCGCAAACCTTAAGGAAGCAACGAAGCTTTACCTTGAGGAGTTCCCGCTACCTTCCGCCGGTAACGCCCTGCTGACAACATTCGAGGTTGCCGTTGCCTAAACCAAAGTTCCTTATATAGAAAACGCATTTCACCCGCATAGGCATTGCGAATTGTTCAAAAATCAGCTTCCCCGTACTGGGCACACCTCCAGAAGGTCCAACGCCC
>JAJXZA010000057.1 GCA_021780285.1 Planctomycetota bacterium | reverse complement strand
AATCGGCAGCCCGCCCTTATTTAAACGTAATAAAACGACCTGATGCCTCACATCTGCGGGTAACGCCTTTCACCGCCTCTGCACAAATCAGCTTCAGTCAAGCGGTTTAAGACAACGCAACCGGCTCAAGCCTTACATCCAGCAGTGGCACAAGTGCTGGCTTGACCCTATCATGGCGGTCATCACAGGGTGGCCCGGGCCGACGTCTTTGGTCCGTGGTTGAGTGTGTTGGTGGTACTGGCGAAGGAGTTTTTTGTGTCTGATGCTTACGAGGCAACGGCGGCCAGCCATGGCGGCAGTATGGGGAAGATCGTCTTTTGTGTGGCTGCGGCGGCACTCGCAGGCTTGCTGTTCGGCTACGATACGGGAGTGGCTGCGGGCATTCAGGGTTATCTTCAGCAGTACTTCCATTTGAGCAACAAAGAGCTGGGCTTTGCGATCGCCAGCCTGGAACTGGGCTGTGTGCCGGGAGCGATGTTCGCCGGATCGCTGGCCGACCGCTTTGGTCGCAAGCACCTGCTCATCGTTTGCGCTGTTTTGTTTGCGATATCGGGCGTGCTCTCAGCGATTCCGCAGACGCTGCTGGAGCTTGTCCTGGCCCGTGTGATTGGCGGTCTGGCAATCGGCGCTTCATCCATGATTGCCCCGGTATACATCGCCGAAATCTCCCCCGAACGCCATCGCGGCCGCTTAGGCTCGCTGTTTCAGCTTGGTATTGTGGTGGGTATTGCACTGGTGTATTGGGTTAACTATTTCATTTTAAACGCCGGCAACCATATCAACGCCAGCGCCCCTATCGCCCATGGAGCCAACTGGAATGCCACCATGGGATGGCGCTGGATGCTCGGGTCGGAAACATTGCCGGCCATCATCTTCCTGCTGATGGTGATATTCGTGCCGGAAAGCCCGCGCTGGCTGGTCATAAACAACCAGGAACAAAAAGGCCGCGACATTTTGACCCGCTTCGTTGGTTCCAGCGGCGCGGACCGCGAAATCGCCGCCGTCAAGGAGGTTGCCGCCCAGGAGGAAGGCCGCTTCTCTGAGCTTTTTTTGCCGCGCTACCGCCTGCCGCTGATAATCGCCCTGTTTCTGGCGATTTTTTCGCAATTCAGCGGTATTAACTCCATCATTTATTACGCCCCGCGTGTGTTTGAGGCCGCCGGCATGAAAACCACCAATGCCTTTGGTTCCACAGCCTTGGTGGGAATGGTTAACTTGCTCTTTACCTTCATCGCGGTCGGCTTTGTTGATAGGGCGGGTCGTAAGCTGCTGCTGGCCATTGGCACAGCGATTCAGGTGGTGTCCTTGTTTGCGGTGGGGCTTGTGTTTGCTCTGGCCAATCGCATAACCGTTACCGCAGTGGTGCAAGGCCACAGCATAAGCCATACTGTAATTCACTTCAGCCCAGATCAGGTGCATATTTTAATTGCCAGCGTCCTGACGTTCATCGCGGCTTTTGCGATGGCCATGGGGCCCATGCCCTGGATCATCATCTCCGAAATATTCCCGGCCCGTATTCGCGGTCGCGCCGCATCGGTGGGTGTATTAACCCTTTGGATTGCCATTTTTGTTGTGGCCCAGACGTTTCCGTGGCTTAAGGCACATGCCGGGCTGACGATTACTTACTTCATTTATTCGGCCTGCTCGCTGATAAGCTTTCTGTTTGTGGTGTTGGTGCTGCCCGAAACCAAAGGCAAAACTCTCGAACAAATCGAGGCCTATTGGCATCACCGCCACCACGGCACGCTGCCGGCTGACCTGCCGACGAACACCTGAGGTGCGCCGCGCCGGCTTGTTGCCGCCTTGGGCGGCCGGCATTGCGATCGCGCAGAGAATAATGTGGCCGATTTTTCAGCAGTTGCCGATAACATGTAAATCAGGCGATTCACCGGCTGTGGTTTTGCCAGCGCTGCGGTGTTGCACGGCCTGTTTGGCCGCTGTTTGGTGTATTGCAGTAGCCGCTGGGCTGGTTTTGGTGAAATATTGAAATTAGCGTGAACGCACATGGTGCCTCCGCGTAATGAAGCAGGGAAGCAGGGGAGTTTGGTGTTACGCCAGCAAGCGCTGTAAGATTTGAGTCGGCTATGGATGGCCGCTCGTGAGCTATGGAGTTATGCCGTTATGAAGTCTGCCAGCAGTCGGTCGTCGCGCGTGTCTGAGCCTTTGGACCTGTTAGCCCACAGTAAACTCTCTGCCAACCTGCCGCATGAAGTAAGCCTGCGGCTTAACACGGGCCGCCTGTCGCGGCGCGGCTTTATGGCGCTGTTGGCCGCCGGCTCGGCGGCCGGTCTGGCGGGCTGCAGCCAAAACAACGCCGGCAACTCGGCGGCGCTGCGTCCATTGCCCGACGGATTTTTGCCTGCGGTTGCACCGACCACGCTTGCCGATGCGGATGTTGGCTATTCTCCGCCGGCCAACTTTGCGCCGCCGACATATGTGCCGCCGTCGCCGGTGGAGCAGGCACCCTCCGGCACGCTGGGGGTTATTCCGCGCTCCGCGTGGACGCACTACGGCGCTCGCCGCCCAATGCTGCCCATGAATGGCGTGCGGCTCATCACGTTTCATCACACCGGCGACCCGCATCCAACCTATAACGATACCTATGCCTTTACCGCCGCGTTCTGGGAAGCCACCCGGCATTGGCAGGCCGACATCCGTCATTTTCAGGACATTGGTTATCACTTTGGCATAGACCGCGCTGGCCGAGTGTGGCAACTGCGACCCCTGCAGTGGCGCGGCGAGCATGTGCGCGATGGCTTTGCGCCGCCCCGCTGGCTGGATCGCTATCGCCAGGTGCGCAACAGCCCGCTGCTGCCGACGCATGGCCGGTATTTATGGAACAGCCACAACATTGGTGTGGTTTCTATCGGCAACTTTATGCTCCAAGAGCCTACCCCGCAGCAGAAGGCCAAAATTATAGAATTTGGTTCACTGCTACGGCGGCTGTATCAGGTGCCGATTTATCATTGCTATACCCATCAGGAACTGGTGGCTACCGAGTGCCCCGGCGCGCACCTGCAGCCGTACATGGAATGGATTCGTGCAACCAATCGGCTGTAAGCTGCCGCCGAACCGCCCTCCACCGACGGCCTTTCTGCGCTGTCTCTGGGAGCGCAGGCGGCCCTGTCCAGGCAAGCCTTACGCCCCTGTGCCTTGAGCCGCTTCTACCCGGTCGCGGATGGCCGCTATCGCCGCCATGATCTGATCGGTTGCCTCTTGCTGGCGGGCCTTATCGCGACTGCCATCGCGGCTGGCGGTAAAGCGGATCGGTGCTCCGTAGTGTATTTCCAGTCGGGCACGGCGCAAAAAATCGCGTCCTACGCTCACATGCCTATGAGTTCCGCGGATGTACACCGGCACCACTGTAGCCCCGGTGATGAGCGCCATGGCTCCCACGCCCGGCTTGCCCGGCTGCAGCGAACCATCCAGCGAGATGGCCCCCTCCGGGAAAATGCCCAAAACGCCGCCATCTTTCAAGATACGCAGGCTTGCCCGCACAGCACCAGCATCGGCCCCGCTGCGATCCACCGGCACGCAGCCCAGGTTGCGAAACAGAAGCTTGAGCACAGGCAACTCGTAATACTCGCGGGCCATCAAAAACTGAATCAGCCGATGCGGGCTTGATACCCCCATGGCAATTGGGTCCAGCCCGCTGGTGTGGTTGCCTGCAACAATCACCGGCCCGCTGCCGGGGACGCGGCACGCGCCAATGCGCCGCCACCGATGCCAGAAGGTTATGTATATTTCGCAGATGCGCCGGGCAATTGCGGCGGGCAGCGGCAGCGGCTGCACGCGGTAGTACAGCACCACCAAAAACAGTCCCACAGCGCCCGTTGCAAGTGCTGCGCCCACCATCAACCGGTGAGAAAACTCCGGTGAAGACGCCCCCCATGCAAAGGGAATACACAGCGCAATAAGGCCGACATTGCACGCCAAATCACGAACGCCCATGACTCGGCCGCGCACATGATCGGGCACAATCCGCTGCAGCAGCGTGTCAACGCTTATCAGCATGACCGCCCCGAAGAACGACGCCACCAGCAACCCCGCCAGCAGCTCCTGCCAACTCCCCGCCAGCGCCGCTATCAGCAGGCCCAGGCCAATCAGCACCGTCGCCCATGCAATGCCCATTTCTTTGGGAATGCCGCGCTTGGCCCGACTTACCGCCAAAGCGCCAAACACCATGCCTAAACCTGAGAAGCCCATAAAATAGCTGTACCAATGCGACGACTTATGGAACTGTTTGGTAATAATGCTCGTGAGGCCATTGAGGATAACTGCGCCCATGGCATAAAACATGGTTTCAAGCAGAATAATTTGCACCGGTCGAACGTGTCGGCGAAGGTAAGCCAACCCCAGGCGCACATCCTGTACCACGCCGGCCGCACCGCCAGTTGCGGCGGCAGGTTTTACCCGGTCGCGTCCATGCAGCGGCATCAGCATCAGACACGTCGCAGAAGCTAGATAAGTCGTCGCATCGGCATACATGGCAACCACCAGGCCGTGGCTGATGAGCAGCCCTCCGATCAAAAAACCCAGCACTGATACAATGGTGCCGGTGCCGTTGACGAACGAATTGGCCCGCAAGAGTTGATTGGGATGCACCAGCGTGGGCAGCAGAGCCGCACGCGCCGGCAAAAAGATTTCCGCAAAAAATGCCAGCACCACTTCCGAGCCAAACAGCAGCACCAGCATGCTTTCGGTGGAGTACAAGCCGTTTTTGGCTCCGTGCAGGAGCACTGTGCGTGCTATCAGCACAATCGCAACGCGCACCAGATCGCATGCGACCATAACGGCCCGGCGCGGCACGCGGTCGCTTAGCAGCCCGCCTATGGGCGAAAGCAGCAGCATCGGAATAAACATGGCCAGGTTGAGCTGCGCTGACTGCTGCGAGCCAAGGTAATGCATGTTCAAGACGACTTTGCACAACAGCGTCAGCATCACCAGAAAATGGATGCGATCGCCCAGCGAAGAAACCGCATAGGCTCCCCAAAGCAGCACAAAGTTTCGGTTGCCCAGCAGCGGCGGAAACTCCCGCAGCAGCGGCGTTTCGGGTGCAGCAACCGCAGCGGGTTTGGCATAGTTTTGGTTCATCGTCTTGGCGCACCCCTATATCGCAACAGGCGCAATTGTCGGTCAACGTATGCGTATCCGTCAACCACCAGTTGAACAGGCCGCTCGCCGCTGAATTGCCGCCGGCGCCAATCCAATGAATTCTGCAGACGTGTTGCATTTTATGATAACAGAAGCAAGGTTACTTGTGATTGGCTGCAAGCCATAAGTGAGTGCGCCACTGGGCCGGAGCCGTCAAGGCAAAGGCAGAGGCGCTATGCAGGAAGGCGTACGGATCAGGGGCGTTGAAAGTCACTCATGGCCAAGGCGCTACCGCTCCGCCGCGCCTGCTCGGCTGCGAAAACAATCTGGTGGCAGACCGCAAATAAATTACCATGGTGTTTTACGCAGGCGATGATCTTCCGGCAATCTTCAAGTGTAGTCGCCATAGGCTTTTCAAGGAGGATGGCATACCCCTTGGGCGCCAGCGCTTCGACGGGGGCAAGGTGCATGCGATCTTGGGTGCAGTTGAGCACCGCATCGGCCAGACGAGGCTGTGCGGCAAGCTCCTGCCATGAGGTGAAAATATTACCCGTAGCGATGTGATGGGCCGCAGCCATCTGCTGGCGCTGCGGGAGGCGTGGTTCTGCCACGGCAATGACGCGGATAAGGGTTTAAAGGTTAAATTGACATTTTCTTGCTGATTGCATTTATCTTGTAATACAACCAGCCGCTTTGTCGTTATGCTTTCGACGTTATATTTCCGGACTACCGCAGTCATACACGAGTATTGCTGCGGCAGTCCTCTTGTCTGATTAACACGCCTCAAAACGCCAATAAAAGCGATGTTTCTGGCGAAGCGCGCACCACTAATGCACCAAAACTATCCAAAAAGGACATCGAACTGGCGCAAGTCTTGGCGGCATGGCCAATGCTCAAGCCGGCACTGCGTACTGCTATCGCCACGATGATAAGAGCAACAGCCGGCGATAAGACTTCTCCCAACTAGATGACCCCGGCAAGATGTTTCAGATGTTTCGATGATTCGGCAAGAGTGCATGGCCGTGAGTCATTATGATTTTTAATGCAAGTAATCTGAAGCATCCTGCGAAACATTCTCGATACATGTCTCGGGGCGATCAAAACACCAATGTAACTGTTCGTGGATGCGTGCGCATCCATGAAAACGTATCAGGGTTTTCGATCCCAAATAGGCACACTAATGCCCAAGTGATCATAAACATGTGTGATGATGGTGTTGATCATTAAGGTCGCGACTGGTTGAGCCGCCGTTACTGCTGCGTCATTGTTGCGTTCATCTGTCGCGTGAGCGGTTCCTTTATTGGCGGCAAGTAGTACAGCCACGAGCTGTGTTTGCGCTTCGTTTGAAAGGCTCTGCGTATCGAGCAAGCGGCCTCCAAGGTCGTCAGAATATACATCGGTTCGTCGTTTGTTTATTGGCTTTAGTGTTTTGTCCTCATACAGACAAACGCCGAGAAAATTTGCGGTCCAACGGCAAATTACTAGGCCAAAGTTCCACCTTCTCTGGCACGCATCTCAGCGCTGTAACCTCTTGTTAAATCCAGCTTTACGTCACGTTTGCGGCTGATTTTTGCCGACAAAGTGTACCCATGTAATTGTTGTATTTAGTGCTTGACATGATGTTTTAATCATGTTATAACGTGCTCATGTACATTGACGTGGTACCCAACCGTAATTCCCCGCCCGCCGTGCTCCTGCGTAA
>JAJXZA010000254.1 GCA_021780285.1 Planctomycetota bacterium | reverse complement strand
CAGACCCCGCCCTAGCGGGGAGGCTTGGAATAGGCGTCCAGCCGTTATTCCAAGCCGTTCTGGTAAAAATACCACAAAACATTTTCGGTTGATGATTCGGTGAGTTTTTCGGTGAGTTCTTCAGTTATCGAAACATCGAAGCACCACCGAAAAAATTCCCAAGGCATTCTCGAAGAATGGCTTGGGAACACAGACGCGCAAATGCATGAAAGATACACATTCAGAGCGGAGTGCGGCGTCAACTATTCAAATTCGGCCTGAAGCGGCAACATTTCTTGTACCCTTTTCTGCACTGCCTTGCGCTGTATTGCTCTGATATCTGACGGGCTGAAGAATTTGATCACATGAACACGCTTGGCCAACTCTTCGGAGATGACAGTCTTGGTAATTTGCTTTGGATACCACCGTTTTTTCTCCTCCACCCATTCTTTATAGTATTCGCCGTTCGCCAGAAACACGGATTGATAGTGTTTTATTAGTGCGTCAGTATGGGTGATAATGCCAGCGCCCTCATAATTTTCATCGGTAAGGTGATTGAGGATGCCAGTGGTAAACCTCCCAAGCTTTTCCGCTTCCTTCCTGTCCTGGTTTTCAATCTCAATCAGATGCCACTTGTCGGTAGTTTTTATTCTAAGCCATGCGCCATCTGGTATTTTTTCACCTTTTCCGCCAGATGGCAGCATGCGCTCGCTCTTATAGCCTGCAATATTACCCTTCTGGAGCCGCCATGCCGTCTCAACTTGAAACAGGATGGAGTGGAAAAACTTGGAAGATCGCACCTTCAACGGATCAATTTCGGGGTAACCAGATAATTCCGTTTCATATTGAAGCGCCAGAGCAAGGCCGGCATCGGAGAGCGTGAAATAATCTTTTGCATAATAGTCGCGGTTAATCGGCCAGCCCGGCGGGATCGAGGTTGCCCTCAGTAATCCACGCTCAACCATGCGTTTGCAATAATCATTTTTACTCGTGCCAAACAGAATGCTGATGACAAGCTCAATGGCAAAACCGTTGCGCAATAGCCAGACGCAGATTGCTATTTCCCGCTGCTTAGCTATCTCGCGTGGAGAACTGCCCTCCAGTTTCAACGCAGCACAAGCATTTTGGTTTCGGCTAGCGCTCATTTTACACCTCCATTTTTCACTGAGGTGCGAGACTCTATCCATTCGGCTACATCTGTCGAACGCCAACCCACCTTGCGCTTCCCAAGCGATACCTGAGCGGGGAATTCTCCGCGCTGGATCATTGCATACAGACTGGATTTTTTAAGATTTACAGCAGATTCGACCTCATGGAGACCGAGAATTTGGCATAGCAATTTGTTCATTTTTCAAAAGCTCCGCAGCCGTGTTGCACGGACACGGGAGTTTTCAATGAGCTTAAGTAGCAGGATCGCCAGAACCCGACACTCAAACTAACTGTCTGAATGATATACAAACAATCCGTAACTTGCAACCTCGACTTTATTCAAATCGAGTTTGAACAAAATATTAATTGCTGCAATGCATGTCTGTACGACAGAGAGTCGCACTGCACATGCGGCCACGCCAGCTGTCCTTTGCCCTGCCATCTGGCGGGGCAAAGTTTTTACTCTTTGGAGTATCGAAATCAAAACCGTGGTAACAAACGTGGTAACTTGTAGTTTACAAAATTCCCAGACCCTTTAGTGGCAACGCTTCCAGATGGCATTGTGAATCTCACCGCTCCGCCAAAATATCGCAATAAAATCATTATTATTCAACAGGTTGATTGTTTTTAAATCATTACGGTATGCCATCTGCATGAAATTGTAATTTCACCAATCAAGACTGGCGGAATCCTCGCTTCTCAATCTCAAAATGCACGCCGGGTCAACTACAGTACACTTCGGCCTTAATCGTCGCGCTACATAACACCAAAAAAAATCAGTTAGGTTCTCGGCCTTCGATGAGCTGATTTGAAGATCAAAACTGAGGGAATGCAAAGAGCAATCTTAAAAGCGAACTCAGCCTGCGTTGAACCGCGATCTCGGACTGTTCAGAATGAATAAACAAACCATCCGGAACAGCCACTCGCTGCATCCGAAGCGAGTGCGCTCATATTTCCGTGACCCGCGTGTCGCTTATGCTGCTTAATACTTTATTGGTGCCGAATCAATAAAATGAAACCACAAAGGGAAACACCCCTCTGTGGTTCGTATGACGAAATGACTATTGTGCCATAGGCCAACTAACTCAATGCGCCCCCCCCCTTTCCTGTTCAATCAGCTTCTCCAAACGTGAAGATGCACCTACATTCTCAACAAACAGTACCTTGTCGATAGGAATAGCCATCCAGTCAGGGCTATGCCAATCAGTCTTCTGCCGATTCACCACGCGAAATTGCATGGGAGCACCATTAGGTTGAGGAACACTTTGTATATAATACAGCTCGGAAATCCTCAGGTAACCGTCCTTCGCCTCGGCCAAGGTACCATAGTATATCTGCCCCGTGTTCAAAGTAACGGCACACAGTGAATTTCTGGCGAAATTGCCAATTTGTCCAAACTGTCCGGCTTCATGCTGCCACCCCGTCCAAGCCCGGCTAATCTCTGCTACGGCCAGTATCACCAAAAAAACAGCCCCTATTGCACAGCATTTCCCCGAGCCACACATTTGCTTGTCATCACCC
Organism: Planctomycetota bacterium; assembly: GCA_021780285.1. Lineage (GTDB taxonomy): Bacteria > Planctomycetota > Phycisphaerae > WQYP01 > WQYP01 > JABEVB01. The sequence continues at coordinate 4,182 of JAJXZA010000254.1, read as the reverse complement.
ATTAATGCCCCCAACTATTTATTTGTCATAACTGTTATATCAAACAGACATCCCGCGGCGACCCTTTCTGAGCGTCACCCCCATCATCCCCAAGCCTGTGAAAAATATCAGCCATTCGCCGGGTTCTGGTACCTGTCCAGTTGGTCCAGTTGTTGGTCCAGTTGGTACAGATGTTGAGCCGAGCACATAACTGATGCCCGCACCCTCGGCTGAGCTTGCGGTCAAGCTGTAGGTCAGCGTCAGGTCCACATTGCCGTTCAAGTTACCCAGAGAATAGGCTTGGTCGGTAAAGAAGGTATTCGCCGAAACCAGACTGCTGAAGATGTCCGACAGCAAGGTCGTGTTGCCATTCTTGACCGAGAAGCTCAGACTGTCAAAACCACCTCCATATGAGCCCATATCCACCAAGCCCAGAGTATACTTGTTGAGCCCGTTCATGGTATCAACAAACTCGGTGCTGGACGTATAGACGCTATTGCTAACATAGTTCGCGCCCATGACACCCGCTCCAAGTACGGTTTCGCCATTCAGCGCAGCGGTCACATTGGGATGTGTGCCGCTTAAAATTGCATTCACCGTAGACGCACCAGGCGCTGTCAGTGCGTTGGAGTAAGCGGCATACCCGTTGTTTGAAGTCGATGGTGCGCCATACCACCCCCCTGCAAAACTTGCCTGCGTGCTGACCGTCGTACTGATCGAGGTGGTGGGTGAGCTGGCGCTGGCGATCACCTTGTTGCCCAGACCGTTGCCTGCCGAGCTTTGCGCAAGGGCAGTTCCAGAAGCACCTTGAGTGGTGGCAGTCGAACGGCTTGCGACACTACCCAAAGTAGAGCTCAACGCTATTGCGTTAGCGGCTCCGGCCGAAGAACTGTTGTAAGAAGTCGCGGTAGCAACACTGCTAACATTTGCATTAGGTTGCGTTCCAATGGCACTGGAGTTTGCCGTGGCAGCACCTACATTACCAGAGCTGGCGTTGTTGTTGCCAATACCACCCACGCCGCCATATGCCGTACTATTCACATTGACCGAGCTGCTGCCGGAACCCACCGCCGCCGCAGTCGCCGCACCACCTGAACCGCCGCTGTTACCGCTGCCGGAGCCACTGCCGCCCGTGCCGCCATATACCACACTGTTCACTGAGACGACATTATTGCCGGTGCTGGAACCTGTCAGACTGGAACTGGCCGCCCCGCCTGTTGTGCCGCTGCCGCCGTTGTTATTGCCGCCCGTGCCGCCATATGCGGATCCATACAGATATAACGTACCCACACCGCTCACATTGCCGCTCACCGTGCCGGTGTTGGCATTGCCTGCCACGCCTGAAGTAGTGCCGCCTCCGTTACCGCCGCTGGCTCCGATGATTACTTGTAGCGAGCTGGCACTGGTATCGGCCAGCGTCAACGATGAACTGGCCTTGCCCGCGTTACCCGCGGTCCCCGTATTCGAATAACCGCCTGCGCCGCCAGTGGCATTCTGGGTCAAAAGCAACATACCGGTCGTGCTGCCGGTAACCGCATTGGACATCACGGAATCCGCACCCACCCCGCCGTTGGCACCGCTAAAACCGTTACCGCCCGAACCGCCATACTGGGTTGCGGTTACCGAAACCGTGCCGCTGCCCGATGTTCCGCTGCCCGTAGCAGCGCCCGCTCCACCTGAACCGCCGCTGTTACCGCTGCCGGAGCCACTGCCGCCCGTGCCGCCATATACCACACCGTTCACTGAGACTGTTTTACTGCCGGTGCTGGAACCTGTCAGACTGGAACTGGCCGCCCCGCCTGTTGTGCCGCTGCCGCCGTTGTTATTGCCGCCCGTGCCGCCAGATACGTATCCATTCAGATTCAACGTACCCACACCGCTCACATTGCCGCTCACCGTGCTTGTGTTGGCATTGCCTGCCACGCCTGAAGTAGTGCCGCCTCCGCTACCGCCGCTAGCGTTGAGGCTTACTTGTAGCGAACTGGCACTGGTATCGGCCAGCGTCAACGATGAACTGGCCTTGCCCGCGTTACCCGCGGTCCCCGTATACGAATAACCGCCCGAGCCGCCACTGGCATTCTGGGTCAAAACCAACGTACCGGTCGTGCTGCCGGTAACCGCATTGGACATCATGGAATCCGCACCCGCCCCGCCGTTGGCACCGCTAAAACCGTAACCGCCCGAACCGCCATTCTGGTTGGCGGTTACCTGAACCGTGCCGCTGCCCGATGTTCCACTGGCCGCAGCAGTACCCGCACCACCTGAACCGCCGCTGTTACCGCTGCCGGAGCCACTGCCGCCCGTGCCGCCATGTGCCGCACTGTTCACTGAGACGACATTATTGCCGGTGCTGGAACCTGTCAGACTGGAACTGGCCGCCCCGCCTGTTGTGCCGCTGCCACCGCTGTTATTGCCGCCCGTGCCGCCAGATGCGTATCCATTCAGATTCAACGTACCCACACCGCTCACATTGCCGCTCACCGTGCCGGTGTTGGCATTTCCTGCCACGCCTGAAGTAGTGCCGCCTCCGCTACCGCCGCTGGCGTTGAGGCTTACTTGTAGCGAACTGGCACTGGTATCGGCCAGCGTCAACGATGAACTGGCCTTGCCCGCGTTACCCGCGGTCCCCGAATTCGAACCACCGCCCGAGCCGCCACTGGCATTCTGGGTCAAAACCAACGTACCGGTCGTGCTGCCGGTAACCGCATTGGACATCACGGAATCCGCACCCGCCCCGCCGTTGGCACCGCTATAACCGTAACCGCCCGAACCGCCATTCTGGTTGGCGGTTACCTGAACCGTGCCGCTGCCCGATGTTCCACTGGCCGCAGCAGTACCCGCACCACCTGAACCGCCGCTGTTACCGCTGCCGGAGCCACTGCCGCCCGAGCCGCCCTGAGCATCAGCGGATGCATATACAATACCGCTGCCTGACGTGCTGTTCGCAACAGATGTGGCCGCCCCGCCTGTTCCGCCGCTGCCGCCGTTGTTATTGCCGCCCGTGCCGCCAAATGCCCCACTGTTCACTGAGACGACATTACTGCCGGTGCTGGAACCTGTCAGACTGGAACTGGCTGCCCCGCCTGTTGCGCCGCTGCCGCCGTTGTTATTGCCGCCCGTGCCGCCATATGCGTATCCATTCAGATTCAACGTACCCACACCGCTCACATTGCCGCTCACCGTGCCGGTGTTGGCATTGCCTGCCACGCCTGAAGTAGTGCCGCCTCCGCTACCGCCACTGGCGTTGAGGCTTACTTGTAGCGAACTGGCACTGGTATCGGCCAGCGTCAACGATGAACTGGCCTTGCCCGCGTTACCCGCGGTCCCCGTATACGAATAACCGCCTGCGCCGCCAGTGGCATTCTGGGTCAAAAGCAACATACCGGTCGTGCTGCCGGTAACCGCATTGGACATCACGGAATCCGCACCCACCCCGCCGTTGGCACCGCTAAAACCGTTACCGCCCGAACCGCCATTCTGGTTGGCGGTTACCTGAACCGTGCCGCTGCCCGATGTTCCGCTGCCCGTAGCAGCGCCCGCTCCACCTGAACCGCCGCTGTTACCGCTGCCGGAGCCACTGCCGCCCGTGCCGCCATATACCACACTGTTCACTGAGACTGTTTTACTGCCGGTGCTGGAACCTGTCAGACTGGAACTGGCCGCCCCGCCTGTTGTGCCGCTGCCGCCGCTGTTAATGCCGCCCGTGCCGCCAGATGCGTATCCATTCAGATTCAACGTACCCACACCGCTCACATTGCCGCTCACCGTGCTTGTGTTGGCATTGCCTGCCACACCCGAAGCTGTGCTGCCTCCGCTACCGCCGCTGGCGTTGAGGCTTACTTGTAGCGAACTGGCACTGGTATCGGCCAGCGTCAACGATGAACTGGCCTTGCCCGCGTTACCCGCGGTCCCCGAATTCGAACCACCGCCCGAGCCGCCACTGGCATTCTGGGTCAAAACCAACGTACCGGTCGTGCTGCCGGTAACCGCATTGGACATCACGGAATCCGCACCCGCCCCGCCGTTGGCACCGCTATAACCGTAACCGCCCGAACCGCCATTCTGGGTGACGGCTACCGAAACCGTGCCGCTGCCCGATGTTCCACTGCCCGTAGCAGCGCCCGCTCCACCTGAACCGCCGCTGTTACCGCTGCCGGAGCCACTGCCGCCCGTGCCGCCATATACCACACTGTTCACTGAGAC
>JAJXZA010000070.1 GCA_021780285.1 Planctomycetota bacterium | reverse complement strand
GGCTCTTATGCGGGGGTTTACCCGGCGCCGCATCCGTAAGGCCGTATACATAATGCACAAAAAGCCCGAGCTTGGCCCCGCGCATAAATTGGACCGGCGTCTGGGCCTGAAGGTTCTCGGCATTTAGAAGTAAGCCGGCGCTTAACAGCAAAAGAGCCGTGCAGATGAACCACCGCGATTGAATGCCTGCACGCCATGCAAAGTTGCGCATCAATATTTTCCTTTCAAAAAAAGTTAAGCGACAGCCGCAGCGCTCCGAGCCTGCGCCGCCATTCGCTCTTGTTCAAGTTTGGACCGGGTAATGGGGTATTTCAAAATGACCAGTAATGCCAGAATGTCAAATACGGCGCCGATGACAAACATCAGCATTCCGAGCCGCCATAAAACAGGCGGGGTTTGCACCACAGCGGCATGGCCTTTTGTCGGTACAGCATAGCCGATGAAAGTGAGGCCGAAACCCGCCGCCGCCAAGCTGGTGGCAATGGCAATACGCTGCGCGAGGCTGAAAACCGCCGAATAACTCCCATCGCGATTATCGCCCTTCCGCAGCGTATGTACTTCAGAAATGTCGGCGATCATGGCGATGGATACCGGCAGCAGGATGCCGTTGCCGAACCAATACATGTCATGAAACAACCCGAAGCTAGCCAAGGCCAGCGGAAAAGACAAACTACCAACATCCCAATCGGCGTGCGGCTTGACCCAGCCGGTAGAAAACAGAAGTGCCAGCACCAGACTACAGCCTATGGTAATGACAACGCCGACGATTACGGCCCCTTTTTTATCAAACCATTTGGACAGCGGAATCGAGCAGGCCGCCCCCAGCGCCATGCCCACCATGGTGCCGCCGTGCACCAGCGACTTTTGTAATGCACTAAAACGCATAAAATCGCTGTACACGTACATCTGCAGCGAACTGACCACCACCATGCCGGCACAACTGACAAATACAAAGATAAAAACCCACCGTGCGTTTCTGTCGCTTAGAATGTTTAAAAAATCTTTCAGGAGTTTTTCCGCCCTGCGGGGCTGGTGCTTCGTGGTTGGATTGCGCCGCGTGTCCTGCCGCCAGCGCAGCGTCAAGAGCGTCGCAAGAACAGCAAACACTCCGGTCGCCATCGCGAAAACCGTTCCCATGTGTCTGTAGTTTACCGCAACGCTGGTGGCGTGCCTGCCTGAAAAAAACAGGGGCCAAGCGAGTGCCGGCCCGGCAAAGTTTGCGGCCATATTCAATATCTGACGTATGCTTTGCAGCTTGGTACGATCCTGGTAATCCGTGCAGATTTCAAAGCCAAGCGCCATGTAGGGTATAAAAAATAGCGTCAGTGCTGTACGCAAAATGAAATTGATAACGACCAGGTACCAGAACAGCGCCAGTTGGCTTGACTGCAATGATTGCGGCACAGTCCATATCAAATAGGAACATACGGCCATTAAAATCCCACCGATGAGCATATACGGGTGCCGATTGCCCCAGCGGGACCGCGTATGATCGCTGATGGCTCCCATCAGTGGTTCAGAAAAAGCCTCCCAAAATACCGACACCGAAAGCGCCAAGCCGGCCCAATCCGGGTCCAGCCCGACGGCCTTGGTGTAAAAAAGCATGGCAAAACCGAAGATGCCGTTCATGACCAGAGAAATGGCGCAGTCGCCCTGGGCATAAGCCAGCATGGCCAGGAGCGACACGCGGCGCGGTGCGGCTGGGGCAGTTGCGGTGCCGACAGGTTGTGTTTCGGTGGTAGTCAAGCGGCTCCTTGCCTGTTTACGGTTTCTATCTTATCTAACGGGTCTCTGTGAACCATAAATTAACACCAGTGCACAAAAGCACAGCGATGGCCATGCGTCATTAAACCTTATGTCGTACTCCTATGGACCGTCCGCCTCTGTTTGCAACTATAAACATTGTTAACGCCACACTTTGGGTCTTATTGCCTTTGTGCTCAATTGGCTCTAATCTGACGACACATTCGTTGCGTTTTTAGCGGCACCCGTAAAGATCAGCCGCACCGGCCCGATTAACCCCGATACCGTCTGCTCCGGTTGCGCGTAAGGTGTTGGTATGCCAACGCTGTAATGGTTGGCAAGCGTGTTGGTCACCTGTATTTCCAGCAGGTTATTTCCTTCACGCACGGCCCGGCTTATGTCGAGTCTCCAAGGGGGGCAAATCAGGGTGCCGCAGTGTTGGCCATTCAGGTATACGGCGGCCGTCACGGCTACCGAACCGAGGTCCAATACAACGCCGCCGGCGGCCTGTTCTTGCGTGAGATTGACTTGCCTTTTATATATTGCCATGCCTGAATACGTCGCCAGGCCGGCTTCGGACCAATCACCCAGATGGATGCACCCCGAAGCGCATTGCATGCGAACCGGTTCCGGCAGTGCATCGCCCGCATAAGAGCCTGGCTCATGTACGATGCGTATCGCCACCACCACCGGAGCCTGCGATGGCCGGCCAATCTCCGCACGATACTGGCGGGCGGTTTGCCCGGCGGATGATTCTCCGAGCGGCTTAATTACAAGGGGCTTGCCATCCACCCAAACACGGCTCGCGCCGCGCGCGGTGAAGTTCAGGCTTGCCAAACCCGGCGGCGCCAAAAAGCGATACCAGCCGACGCTTGATTGCTGTTGCGGCAGGTAGTTGAATCTGATATCGGTCGGCCGGCTGAACCAGCGCAGAGCCAGATCAGCATTGGGTTCCGGCGGATCAATAGCCGCGAAGCCCCGCACACGCTGCCCCGCCGACTGCACCAGCTTGAATAACATGGGATTGTCGCCACGCTGCAATGTCACATGGGTTTGCTGCAGCTGTGAATCGTAATGCGGCAGGTTCCATTGTGGGTGCACCCCCGGCTCCAGCGATTGCGACTGCTCCAACATCGTTTGACTGTTAAGCCAGAGCTTGTAGGCGCTGCGGCTGCCTGCAACCATCGCAACCCGCCGGGTCGCAGAGGTTTGTACAGAGGTCCAAAGGTACCAGCTTGCTCCGGGCGTATCACAATGCAAATCAATATATTCGTCGGGGATATGACCCTTAAGGCCATGCGGACCGGCGGACCACTGTTTTAAAAATGGATCATTTTCGATTCCCCAGCGCAGTGACATAACATGCGGCTGCCAGAAATAATCGCGTCCATTCACCTGCACCGGCGTGGATGGATCAACCGACGTGAGGCTCTTAAATCGTTGCTCTAAGGAGTCGGCATCAATGCCTGGCGACAGAGGCCCCAAGCGCCAGAATCGCGGACCAAAAGAATAGCTCGTCAGCGGCCAATGCGAATCATCAAATTCGGGCTTATGCCATTGCGCGGCGGCGGGGTCGCCCGGTTCAAGGGCATAGCGGAATTGCCGGGCCTCGGGGCCGATCATGGCGATGTTATCAGCAGGCACGGCGTCGGCGGTTGCTGGCAGCCAAAAATCACCGAAGCGATTATCCATGGTGGGCTGCAGCGCAAACTCCCAAGGGTCGGCCAGGGGCAACACTTGAGGCAGGCAGGCAGTCACCTGCTCTGACGGGGCTGCGTGCTCTGTGAGTTGGCCCGAACCAAACACAATCAGCTTCGCTTCATGCGGTTCAAAGGTCAGGTTCAGCACTGTGCCATCATCGCTTACACCCGCCGGGTGCAGCGTGCGCATTGTGCCGGCAAGGGCATCCCAATATTCCGGCTGGCCCATCACACGGAAAAATGTTCGAGCGGTTACACGTTTATTTGTCGGGTTAAAAATAAAATAGGCGTGTTGCTCGGCAATGTGCCGATGCACCACCTGCAGAGGGGTCATGCCTGCGTCAAAATCACGCACAATCTGCTTTGTTATAAGATCGCTGATTGCGGCGTAATCGCCAGGCACAAAAATGCCGCACCCGCCGCCGGGATGCAAATTGCGTGTGGCCTTGTGACCCCCCGATACCGACCCAAAAATATAATCCACCAATTTGCGCACTTCAGTATCATCGCGTCCGGTCCGCTCACTTGCCCGCGGCAAAGCGCCAAGGGCAATGACCATCCCGCCGGCCGCGGCAAACTCGCCGGCCTTCTGCAATGTGCTAAACCGAATGGTTGACATGCCCGGCAAAATAAGCACACGGTACGAGCCATTGCGGATGGCCAGACGGCCATCGGCACACTGGCCGCCGGCCAGCGATTCAAAATCCACAAAGTCAAAATCAATGCCGCGTTCAACCAGGTGCCGTCCGAGACCAAAGGCGTCGCACTCGGCTTCATCAAGTCGCGAGCCTTCAACACCGCGCTGCTGTTCAGAGTAAGAAACATCATTTTCGGAGACTGCGCCGCCGCCGCTGTTCAGGCCGCCTTCGAGCGCGGTCACAGGATAGACCATGGCCACATCACATACATGGTTGCCTTGGCTCAAAATAAAGCTCAATCGCGAGCTGTACACATTGAGCAGGTCCATATGGAGCCAGTACGGCTGGCGAAAATGAAAGTCGGGCGCAGCCCATTCCCACCATGAGCCATGGGTTGAATAATACAACCCGTGTAAATTGACGACTGTGGCGCCATACACAAAATCCTGATTGAGCGCCGCAATAATCTGCCCCGGCGCGGCCCCCCAGCCGCCGGAATGAAAACATTCATTCCATACACGCGGCCGGTTGTACATGTTTGCAATGGAACTGTTGACTTTCAGGCCCTTAAAATTGCGGGGGCCGTTAAGATTAGGGTCGTCAGTGCCCGGCGCGGTAAACCAGCGCATGGTGCGAAAGTAATCGCCATAATGCCGACGACCTTCTTCAATGCCGCCGCGGCCGATGTTGTCGTTGCCCCATGCAGTGCCTCGAGCTTCATGCCACTGATAAATCGGAATAAAGTAGCGTTCTTCCAGCAGTGTGGTGACCACATCGGCATAGTCCACCCGTACTTTTTGAGTGCTCGGGCCTATATCATGCCACAGCGCGGCCAGAACCGGCGCCAGATCGTAGCCTTTGCGGTCCTTAAACTCGGTAAAAAGGCATGGTGACCACATCGGCATGCGGGTGCCGAAATCCAGTTCATCCTGAAAAAACCAGCGGATGGTCTGGCCCACTTCGCCGGGACAATGGCGTTCAAACGGCTCAAAAAACGTTTCGAGCACCTTTGCCCCGGCATTCGGGTGCAGCGGGTCAAATGCATCAGGCTGCAGGTACACCAGCGATGCAATCCAGCGGCCGGCTGCGGGCCGCCAGCGCAGTTCGCCATCGGTTATATGTTCCGCAAGATTCAGCGGTTGTTCTGCTGCGCTTTGCCCATCGGTGCATATCGCATGCGCGGCAATCACCGCGCAGCCCTCCGTCGCTTGCAGGCGGTATGGTTGCCCGGCGGTAACTGCGGCACTGGCTTCCCGCAGGCTGCCGCCCAGCATCCCCGGTGTGTTACGGGCTATTGTTTGCAGCATCGGCCCGATAATGGAGTAATCCTGAAAGCCGATGGTCATGTTGCGGGTTTTGCATTGCTGCACCAGCCACTTGAAAAGCTCCCACCATGGCTCTGAAAATACCGGCGGATTACCAAGGTTTGGCCGGCCAGTTGCATCATGGTTATAACTGATGATAGCGCCGTGCACGCCCTTTTCGCGCAACTTGTCGAGCTGCCAGGCCAGTCGCTCGCGGTTTAACCGATCGCCAACCCACCACCAAAACGGCACCGGGCTAAACTCCTGCGGCGGCGTCTTAAACGCAGCGCGAAGATCCAGCGCTGTTCCTGCTGCGACGGCTGACTTAGTTTGTTTTAGCTTATTTATCACCTATTTCCTTTGCTCTCCCTGGAGATTAATGCCTCATTGTTCTTAAGCAAGCTCAATCGCGATTTACACAGCACTCCCATCCGAGCCATTCGTATAATCCGCGATCAGGAACGAAGACCGAAAATTTCACCGATATCGCGGATCAGGAGACTTGCCCCTTACCTATTGCCGCATGCCTAAAATTTACCAACCGAAGTACGCCGACGCCCGGTAATAGCGCACCTTGATATCCGAAAGCGGCTTCCAAACGACAGAGCCATCATTGTAAAGTTCGTGCTCGCCCGATGGCAGGTCGTTACCCAACGACGGATCAAGATGATTCGATGCCGGCTGGCCCGAATTAAAGAAGCTGTGCTGGGGCCCAACTGTAAAGACCAAGCCTTGGGTGGTGGTTAACCCGGAGAATAGGGCAGAATCAGTAACCAAGATTGAGCCGGGATATGATGTGGGTAGTGTTGCCGGTTCATGCATCGGATCGTCGTTGTACCAGTAACCGTCGTTGCCCTGCGAAAGGGTAAGCCAATAGGGCGTAAGATCTTCCTCCCCAACATAATCCGCATGTGCACTTTGCCCCCTTGCGGGCGGATCATAATTGCCATGGTCAAGCCAGTAACAATAACCTGTGTAAAAATTAAAATTGGTCAGCATGCCCTGTTGGTTGTAAAAGTTTGCGGGAATGTTTGGCGGGGAAGGCGCGAATTGGCCCGGTTCCGTGGAAAATAGAAGGGCAACTCCTTGGGCGTTTGGAGTAAGAATGCCCGGCTTAACGCTGGCAGGCGGGGGGCTGGAGTCGCTGGGGGCATTGCTGGCGTAATACAAAAGCTCAAATCCCCAAGCCGGAAAGGAGCCCCCGGCCCCACCAAATGCGCCAAAAGGCCAGTCAGAGCAAACCACGGGCGGGTATAGCCCGGAAAACTCATTGGAGTACTCGTGCATGGCCACGCCAATTTGCCTCATGTTCGACGCACAAGTAATTAGCAATGCAGATCGCCTGGCACCGGCCAATGCCGGCAGCAGCAGCGCAATTAGAATAGCGATAATACTGATCACCACCAGCAGTTCCACCAGTGTGAAGCCTACGGAATGAAAGCGGCTTGTACCTGCTACTGGTGTTCGCATAATCAAATCCTTACAGGTAGCGAGTTTGTAT
>JAJXZA010000346.1 GCA_021780285.1 Planctomycetota bacterium | reverse complement strand
ACCGCATTGCAGCGGCGGGCGTTGGACCTTCTGGAGGTGTGCCCAGTACGGGGAAGCTGATTTTTGAACAATTCGCAATGCCTATGCGGGTGAAATGCGTTTTCTATATAAGGAACTTTGGGCTAAACATTAGGCTGCATTACATACCCGTAACATCTTGCTTTTTGAACAAGAAACGCGCCGCGTTGTACTCCCGACTTGCGGCCCGCAGGCCGCGCTGTCTTCTCTGCTGCTCTGTGTGAGATAAATTACGAAGCAGTGCCAAAACTCATGGCGCCGCAACCCCGGCTATTACTCGGACAGGCTCCTGGGTACATGCCTGGCTGGTTGGTTCATAGGCCTGCCTCATGCTAAACTTTTATTGTGAACTCTGGTGGCGCTGCGCCCGCTTAAAACGCATGAGGCTGTGATATGCGAGAAGATGACCAAGCTGATAGCACGACTTACCCGCCCGAGCCTGTGGATGATGTCATGGTGTTTTTTTTGCGCAACATGACCGGCGCGCAGCGCTTGGTTACCGCCGATCGTATGTATCACAATGCACGCGCGGCGCTCCTGCGTTTTTTACGCACAGAGCACCCCGACTGGTCTGCCGAGCAGGTCAATCGCGAGGCCTCGCGGAGGCTCTCGCATGGAACAGCATGACCTGATTGATTTTGTGGTGGATGTGATGGCGGCTATGAAATTGCGATACTTCATTACGGATTCTACCGCAACAATTTATTATGGCGAGCCGCGATTCACCAATGACGTGGACATAGTCGTTGACCTGCCCGCAAATAAAGTGATGGAATTCTGCGGCACATTTCCGCCGGGCCGGTTTTATGTAAGCCCCGACGCCGCCCGTGACGCTATAAACCGCAAATCGCAATTCAACATCATAGAGCCGGCCACTGGCCTGAAAGCGGATATCATCGTTCCCGCTCAGGACGATTTTAATCGCTCGCGATTTGCGAGAATCCGTCGGTTGAATCTTGCGAGCGGTCGAAACGCCTGGTTTGCTTCCGCAGAGGATGTAATAATAAAAAAAATGCTGTTTTACCGGGGGGGTGGCTCGGAGAAGCACTTGCGCGACATTGTTGGAGTATTGAGGGTTTGCGGAGAAAATCTCGACAGAGCTTACATTGCACGGTGGTCTGCCGTATTGGCCGTAGAAGATATATGGATCAAAGTTTGTCATGGGGCTGCCGACGATAGGAAATGACGCCGCTTTACGGTGGTTTGTCTCTTTCGCCGCGGCCGCAGAAACATGCAGGGGTTGGCTTTGCCACCGAAGCCCAAAGTTGCCGAGATTTTTATTACCCGTTCACGCCAACGCCAATTGGCCCCAGCGGCAGCGGTTCCGGCCCACCCCGCCACGCGGGCATCCCTTGTGGTGCGGGCTTCCAGCCTGCTTCGTCCCAACCCTCGTAAATGGTTGCGATTTTTATCAAAAAGGCGCTGCACGATGGGCTCGCGCAAAGCCGCAGGGGGCCACGCAGCGCCGTTGAGACAGGGATGCCGAAATCTCCCGGCGCTGGCCGGGACAGGCTTCTGGGAACCAACTATCGGGACTTTACTGTTTTAATGGCACCTGCGCTACTATCTCGGCTTTGCCCGGGAGTGCCCTATCCGCAATATCGCTCTGGTTGGTTCGTTTTTATAATAATTGGTTGCGTGCTTTTGGCCCGGCAAACGTATATACTATTAGATGATTGGCGCGGCCAGGTATGTACTTGGCGTGCTGTGTTCGCTTCTATCGGGTTGTTGGCTGCGAGCGGGTGTCTCGCGCGGCGGCCTTGAGTTTGGCGGAGTTTGGCTTCGCAAGGTGAGGTGTTTTATGGTTCATTTAATTCATGCTCTGCCACCGGCTTTGTTCGGTAACTTTTTGGAAGGCCCTGATCTGTTGATTGTGGGCATCATTGCGCTGGTGATTTTTGGGCCGCGGCTGCCGTCTATTGCCCGCAGCATGGGCCGCACCATTGTCGAGTTCAAAAAGGGCCTGAAAGAAACGGCTGATGACGTCAACAACTCGGTTGAGGACGAGAAAAAAGATAAAGCCTCGCTGCCGGCCCCTCCGACCGCTGCGCCAACGCGGCAAATTAAGCAGATTTCCAGCGTTACCGATGAGCCGTGATGACGGCTGCGGGTAAGTTGGATTGAAGCTAAGCCTTTTGCTTTTCTATTTAGGAGCCTGTCCAAGTAATCGCCGGGTTGCGACGGCATGATTTTTGGCACGCCTCAAGTAGCGGTAACGACGGCGTACCTGACGCGGATGGTACTCCGAGGAGCCGCGCCGCAGAGGGGGGCCAAAAAGCATGCCGCCCTGCGGGGTGGGTCTGAAATGCCCCGTCTGCTTTGTTGTCGGATCTCGCAGACTCATTATTCAGAGTCGGCTCGATCCTCCGCCGCGCATACGGGGCATTTCAGCCCCATCGCAATCCCGGCCATTACTCGGACAGGCTCCTGGGGCATTTTGCCCATACGCTCATGAGCGATTTGGCCAAGTGAGGCTAACGTCCGCACTACATGCGGAGCTTTTCCGTTGGCCGCTTATGGGCGGTTAATCCTCAACAATAAAACTTTCCGGTAATATGCAGCCCGGCGCGGCGCCGCTGCCGGTTCCGCGCACTGCGCTGCGCCGTTGTTGTTGAGGAGTACCATGCTCGACACCGTTTTAATCTGGATTGAAAAGAACAAACACCGCTGGCTGGGTGACCTCAAGCAGTGGTTGACGATACCAAGCGTTTCCGCGCAAAGCGAGCATGATGCCGACACAGCCGCCGCGGCTGAATGGGCCATGCTTAATCTGCGCGGCATCGGGCTTGAGGCAAAGCTTGTCGCCACACCGGGGCATCCTTGCGTGTTGGCCACCACGCCGCCGGAGTTGGCTCCGGCCGATGCGGTGCATGTGCTGCTGTATGGCCATTATGATGTGCAACCGCCCGAACCGCTTGAACCATGGCAGAGCAAGCCGTTTGAGCCGCAGGTGCGCGATGGCAAGCTATTCGCCCGCGGCGCTACGGACGACAAGGGGCAGGTGCATGCACATTTGGCGGCGCTGCTGGCGTGGCGTGAAATAGCGCAGGAACTGCCCGTGCGACTGACGGTGCTGCTGGAAGGCGAGGAGGAAATAGGATCGCCGCATTTGCCGCAGGTGTTGCGCGATCATGCAGACCTGCTGCGCACCGCGCAGTGCGTGGTCATCAGTGATTGCAGCCAGTTTGCGCCCGGCGTGCCTGCGATTACCTGCGGCCTTCGCGGCCTTGTTTATTATGAGATGGAGGTTTGCGGCCCGGCCAACGACCTGCACAGCGGCCTGTTTGGCGGCTATGTGGCCAACCCGGCCAATGCATTGGTTGCAATGCTGGCCCGGCTGCACGATGCCCAGGGGCGCGTTTGTGTTCCAACTTTTTACGATGATGTTGAACTGCCCGCCGAGAGCTTACGCCGTCAATGGGCGGCGCTGCCCACCGATGATGCGGCGCTTGCCCGGCAACTGGGCGTAAGCGAGCTTTGGGGCGAGGCCGGTTTTACCAATTTGGAGCGCAAATGGTGTCGGCCGACGCTCGACATCAACGGGCTGACGTCGGGTTATCAGGGGGCGGGGGCTAAAACGGTGCTGCCGGCCAGAGCTTCGGCGAAGCTTTCAATGCGTCTCGTTCCGCGGCAGGACCCCGCCAAAATAGGCGCGGCTTTGGAAGCGTTTGTTCGGCAGATTACGCCGCCCGGTGTGACGGTCAGCCTGAAGCAACTTAGCGCCGGACCGCCGGCGATTACACCTACCGATACGCCCCACATGCAAGCGGCGGCGGAAGCGGTCGAAATTGGTTTTGGCAAAAAGCCGGTGTTTATTCGCGAGGGTGGGTCTATACCGGTGGTGAGCTGGTTTAAAGACCTGCTGGGGTTGGAGAGTCTGTTGTTGGGTTTTGGCCTGCCCGACGACGGCGCCCATGGTCCGAATGAAAAAATAAATCTCGATGATTATTACCGCGGCATCAAAACCGCTGCGGCACTTTATGAAAAGCTTGGTGCGCTTGGCCGTTAAGGGTCTGCCAATTTTTCCGGCGTGGTGCGAAAACCAATATCTGGGGGGCGGGCATCTTGCCCGCTTTAAATCATGTCGGGCGAAAACCAATTCCTTGGGGGGCGGGCATCTCGCCCGCCTTACGTCATGTCGGGCGAGACGCCCGACCCCCGAGGTTTAAAAGGGTCGGGCGGCATTTGGCCCTTCGCCGCATTTATTGGCAGACCTGGCCGTTAATAATATCCCCATAGCGGTTGTTGAGACTTGCATATTCGCTTACGCTTACGGGCTTTGGCGACTTTACTTAAGGAAACATCATGCCGCGCATTTCAATTTCCCAGATGAACGAAGGCGACAGCATTCATCAATCGTTCATCCTCACCAACAAACAGCTTGGCACCACCAGCAGCAACAAGCTTTACCTCAAGGCGGACTGCAACGATGCCACCGGCTCGATTAATTGCCGCGGTTGGAACATCACGCGCGATCAGTACAACCGTCTGCCGACGACGGGCTATGTGATGGTGCGCGGTCGCGTGGAAAGCTATCAGGGGCATCTTCAGCTTGTGGCCGAGGAGATTGTCCGCATCACTGACCTGGCTCAGGTGAACATCGGCGAATTGCTGCGGCAGACGCAAAAGAGCGTGCCCGATATGCTGGTGCGGCTGCGAGCGATTATCGGGCAGATTAAGCATCCGGAAATTGCGGCGATTGTAAAGGCTTTTCTGGATGATGAAGAGTTTATGAAAAAGTTTGCGCTCTCGCCGGCGGCCCAGAGCTTTCATCATGCGTGGATCGGCGGCCTGCTTGAGCACACGCTGGCCCTGCTGGAACTGGGCCTGGTGATCTGCCCCAAATATAAAGATATAGATCAGGATGTGGTGCTTGCCGGTTTGTTTTTGCATGATATCGGCAAGACCGCCGAACTCAGCTACGAATTTGGCTTTGACTATACCGACAAAGGGCGGCTCGTGGGGCATATTGTGCTCGGTACGCTGTGGCTTAACCAGCGGGCGCAGCAGATTGCCGCCGCCCGGGGTAAACCGTTCCGGGCGGATGTGCTGATGGCATTGGAGCATATTGTGCTGTCGCACCATGGCGAGCCGGAGTTCGGCGCTGCGGTAACCCCGCGCACGCCGGAGGCCATACTGGTCAACATGATAGACAACCTTGATGCGAAAACGCAGATGGCGCTGGATGCCGTCGCCTCGCCGACGGAAGAGGGTAACTGGACTGATTTTCATCGGGCATTTGGCGGCAAGCTGTACCGGCCTTCGATATCGGCGGGTGGGGCGGAATAAGCTGTGCTGCGGCGGTGCGCCGCCGCGTTGTTTGCCGGCGGCGGGCACACATGCTGCAAGAGGAGTGTCATGGCAGAACCGGTAGTGGGCAACAGCGGATTCAGGCGTGAAGCCGGCGTAATAGGCCTGCTGTACGCAAGCCTGGGCGGTATAGTGGGTTCAGGCTGGCTGCTTGGCCCGCGGAACGCGGCGATTGCGGCGGGTCCGCTGAGCGTTTTTGCATGGGTTTTTGGCGGGCTGGCGATTCTGCTGTTGGCATTGGTATATGCCGAACTGGCCACCATGTTTCCGCGGAGCGGGGCGGTGGTGCACTTTCCGCAGCTTAGTCATGGCATATTTTTGTCGCGCATCTGGAGTTGGATATTATTTTTAGGCTATGTCGTCATTGCCCCGGTGGAGGTGGTGGCGGTAATGGCCTACGTGAACAGCATACCGCATGTGCACCGCTATTTGCCGGCGCTAATGCAGGCACACCGTCAAAGCATTACGTTGGTGGGATTTTTGGTGTGCCTGGGGCTGCTGATATTTTTTACGCTTATCAACGCGTGCGGCATTAAATGGGCTATGCGCATCAATAATTCGCTGGGCTGGTGGAAGTTAACCATACCGGCGTTGGCGGCTGGGGTGTTGCTGTTTCAGGCGCACCATACCGGCAACCTGCATGTTTCGGCGGCGCACTTTGGCAGCCAATTCAAAGGCATATTTATCTCGCTGGCGACGGCGGGCGTTATTTTCAGTTATTTGGGCTTCAGGCAGGCGGTGGAATTGGCCGGCGAAAGCACCAACCCCAAACGCAACCTGCCCATTGCGGTTATCGGGTCGGTGTTGTTGGGGCTGGTGCTGTATGTGTTTTTGCAGTTGGCGTTTTTAATGGCGATTAATCCGGTCGAGTTAAAGCAGTACGGCTGGGCGCATCTGGCTCAAATACCTAATTTTGGGGCTAAAACGGGGCCATTTGCGGCCTTGGCCGAAGCGCTGGGCCTGGGTTGGCTGGCCTGGTTGCTGTACGCGGACGCGGTTATTTCGCCTTCGGGCACCGGGTTTGTGTACACCACAACATCGGCGCGGGTGATTTCGGCCATGGGCGAAACCGGTCTTATTCATAACTCGATGAAAAAGCTCAACAAGGCGGGGGTGCCATGGGCGGCGAGTGTTTTGAGTTTGCTGGTGGGCATTATTTTTCTGTTGCCGCTGCCTTCGTGGAGCAAACTGGTGGGCTATATAAGCGGCGTCATGGCGCTGTCTTACGGTATTGGGCCGGTGGTGCTTCTGGCGCTGCGTAAAAGCCTGCCCGAATCGCAACGACCCCGGCCGTTCAGGTTATGGTGGGCGTCGGTGCTGGCTCCGCTGTCGTTTATCATTTCAAATTTAATCATCTATTGGGGCGGGTTGACCAACAACAGTGTGCTCTTTGGCATTATTGGCGGGCTGTTGGTGCTGTTTTTGGCCTATCGGCTGTTGTTTGATCGTCCGGGGTTTGACGCGCTGCCGTGGCGGCATACCTGGTGGGTGCTGCCGTACTTTGGCGGGCTGTGGCTGCTGGATTACCTTGGTTCTCCCAGCATGGTGGGTGGGCGGGGCTGGTTTAAGTTTCCGTGGGATGTACC
>JAJXZA010000349.1 GCA_021780285.1 Planctomycetota bacterium | reverse complement strand
CGTATGCGACCGATTTGGGCGCATTTTTTACTCGGATGGCCGGCAACATCCGATTATTTACCTTTATTTCTATGGTTTTTACCCCGTGAACGGTTACGATTTTTTTTACCATCGCCTCTGGAAAATAATAATTCCACCCGATGTTGTCGTATCGCTTCGTACGGCAGTTGCTTACATGGATGTGTTTGTATGTTCGCGATGGCAGGCGGTCACTCGCTCGGTCAGCCGCGATGAATGCCGTTGTGCTGCAGCGACCGGCGCCGCCGCAAAAAGCATCGCGGCTGCAGAAAGCATTGCTCACTGCAGCCGCGGCTTATTTATTGAGCCAGGATCGGTTGCATACCAACCCGGGCATTCCCCGACGACACATTTCATGTTGCCCGCGGGTGGGCGGTTTCGTAGGCGTCGCGCACGCGATTGGTGGTAAGGTGCGTGTAAATTTGCGTGGTGCTGAGGCTCTGGTGCCCCAGCAATTCCTGAACCGAACGCAAATCGGCGCCATGATTAAGCAGGTGAGTCGCAAAGCTGTGTCGCAGCGTATGTGGGCTGATATGCGGGTCGAGCTGAGCCTCAATCAAATATTTGTCGAGTTTACGGCGAACCGAACGGGTGCTCAGCCGCTGCCCATGCTTGTTTATAAACAACGCCTGACCCGCCGCCGCGGAGCTGAGAATCGAGGCCCGCATTGCCAGATATTTTTGGATGGCCGCAATGGCATTCTGACCTACGGGGCTGAGGCGTTCTTTCTTGCCTTTGCCCCTGACCTTGATAATGCCGCCGGCAAAATCCACATCTTCCAAATTCAGTCCCACCAGTTCGCTCACCCGCATGCCGGTGGAATAAATAACCTCGAGCATGGCTTTGTCGCGCGAGCCAAGCAGGTCGGTGTCTTTTGGCGTTTGCAGCAGCCGCGTCACCTGCTCTTCGGTCATGAACTTGGGCAGGCGCTTTTCCAGCTTGGGTGTGCGGATGGTGAGCATCGGGTTGTTGCCCGATACACCACGCTTGTTCAAAAACTTAAAGAAACTTCGCAACGTTGCCAGCTTACGGGCTAGGGTCGCCTTGGAGTAGTTCTGTTCTCGCATAAATTGCAGGTAATTGCGAACATCGTCGGCATTGGCATTGAGCAGAAGCTGCTCAATTTTTTCGATCGGGGGTTCTGCCGCAGCCGCCTGTGCCGGCGCCGCAGAAGCCGGGGGTGCAACTGCGCCGACAGGAGATGTCTCGTCTTCAGGCTCGTTGTTGGGATTTACTTCCGGCACGCCGGCCAGAAAGTGCCCAAATTGCCGCAAGTCGGCACCGTAGCACTTGCTGGTGTACACTGAAAAGTGCCGCTCAAACTGCAGGTACGCCAAAAAGTCCTGCACGCGCTGGGGAAGGGTTGTGGTATCCATAGTATGATCAACCTGTTGACCGGTGGGCGCCATCACGCCACTCCTACAGCGCATTAACGTCTCTTGCCGGCCCGACTCTCGCTGGTAACCAGAATCGGCGTCCGCCAACTCTGCCATAACAACGGCTTTACTTTGCTTACAACGTTCAGTCGCCGACCGCGGTCGGGTTGTCTGGCGGCTGTTTCTCTTGACGAACATAAGCTCGTCGCAAGCCACGCAAAGCCGTTAATTACCTTCTGTATCGGCATTTTGATTACCGACACTACACCTCCACCGATAATTGTCGAGAATATTGGAGGCCAAAGCGGCTTGGCGTCCGGTAAAAGTGGATTATCAGCCAAAGACAGAAGGCCTTTGACCCGAAAGATAGCATTTTTTGATGAAATTTATAGGATAGGCGAGTTTTGCAAACAGACGTGCCCAGCCCATCAATAGGCCTATGAATTGTAAACCCGGGGCAAACGTGCCGACACAAGCCCCGGCCTTGGCTCGCCAATTGAGCGGACTATACGCCTGCGCGGCCCATAAAATATCGCTTGGCTTCACCAATCAGATAGAACGACCCGGTCACCACAATCACGTCTTCACGGCTGATTGCACGCGTGGCAATGCTCAGCGCCTCGGTAAAGCACGAGGCCACCTGCGCCATCTTGCCAAAGCGATCGGTATACACATTGGATAGCTCATCTGGCGAGGCGCTCTTGGGGTTGTTGCTTGAACGGGTGAAAATGACTTTATCGGCTCCGAGCGATACCTGTTCCAGCATGCCGCTGACATCTTTATCGCAGTTGCAGCCGAAGATCACCACCATGCTGTCGTACGACACATGCTGGCTGATGGCTTTGAACAGCGCCTGCAGCGACGCCGCATTGTGCGCGCCATCAATCATCACCCGCGGCTGAGTCGAAATCCATTCGGTTCGTCCGGGCACACATACCTGCTTAAGTCCTTCCACGGCTTTTACATCATCAAACTTCAAGCCGCGGGCCTTGAGTTTGTCCAAGATGGCCAGCGCCAGGCCGCAGTTGACAGCCTGGTGTTCACCCATCAGCGGCACCGTAAGGTGCTCGTGCCGGGTCAGCGGCGTTTGCAGACTTACTCGGGTGTGCGGCCCCGCGACTCGCGCAAGCTCAAAACGATAGGAAAACTCGATATCCGCGCCGACAAACTCCAGCGGAGCCTTCACCGCGCGAGCCACGCGCTCCAGCGACGCCTGGGCCTCCGGAGCCTGCAATACCGACAACGCCGGAACATCCTTCTTGAATATGCCGGCCTTTTCTTCTGCAATTTTGCCCAGAGAGTTGCCCAGCACCGCCATGTGGTCGTAGCTGATATTGGTGATAGCGGTCACTTCCGGGTCTATAACATTGGTGGAATCCAGACGACCGCCCAAACCGGTTTCAACAACGGCAATATCCACATTCTGCTCAGCAAAATGCATAAAGGCCATTGCGGTCATCAGTTCAAAAAAAGTTGGAGGGTCCGTCGCCAATTTGCGAACGACCGGCTCAATTCGCTTTACCAACGCGGCGAAATCGGCCTGACTGATAATTTGTTCATTAATTGCAATGCGCTCGCGCATATCCAGTAGATGCGGGCTGGTATAAAGACCCGTCTTAAGACCTGCGCCGGTCAGCATGGCCGAGACCATATGACATGTGCTGCCCTTGCCCTTGGTTCCGGCCACGTGAATACTCTTAAATTCCAGATGCGGGTTGCCCAAATGCTTCAGCAGCAATCGCATACGATCGAGATTGAACGTGGTGGTATTGTAGCGCACAATGCGCATGCGCTCGTAGTCGGTTTGCTGCAGCAAAAAGTCCACCGCTTTGGCGTAGGCACGCGCCGTGCGCTCTTCCGAGGCATTAGCCGGACGAACACCCCGCTCGGCTGCAACAGACGGCCGAACCGACGTTGTCGGGCTGGACCGCCGTTGAAGAACACTACCTGAGGCCAGTTTTGCCTTAGAGGCACGCTTTTTAGTTTTTGCCAGTGTCGCCATGCTAAATATGTTAACAACCTGATAGGAAAAATGCAATTTTTTACAAAAGTTAAGCTATATTCTTAATTATGTTATAATATTATATATTAACGATTATATAGTACCATATTACACTTTATATTTCTTACTTTATATAACTTTATGTTAATTTCAATGAAAATGCGGAGTTTATCGGAATATTGATAGTTATAGGACTTCATTCGATAACTTATCAACTTCCTGACTTTGGTCGTTTATTCCGGTGCGTCCCCAGGAGCCTGTCCGAGTAATCGCAAGGACGCTACTGTTCATCGCCGGTATTCGCCTCGACCGACTCTGATGCCGGCAAGAGCGCTGGCTCAGCCGTCGGTAGAGTTTGCACATCTTTAAGACGCCGCTCAATTTTGCGACTTGCTTTGGCGGCAACATCCACCGTGTTCGACGCCTCCTGCAACTTCTTCTGCACTTTGGCCAACACTTCGCCATAACGACCAAACTCGGTCTTTACCTGCCCCAACAGATCCCACACCTCGCTGGAACGCTGCTCGATCGCAAGCGTGCGAAAGCCCATCTGCAGGCTTTGCAATATGGCCCACAATGTCGTCGGGCCAACCACTGTCATCTTGTATTTTTTGGAAATCGTCTCGACTAGCCCCGGCCGACGCATCACTTCTGCAAACAGCGCTTCGGTCGGCAGAAACATCAGCGCAAAGTCTGTGGTCTCCGGAGGGTTTATGTATTTTTCGCTGATGCTTTTGGCAAACTGTTCCACCCGGCCTGCAAGTTGCAGTGTGGCCAGTTCTACGGCGGCGACATCACCCCGTTCCTGAGCTTCCACCAGACGTTGATAATCTTCCATCGGAAACTTGGCATCTATGGGCAGCAGTACCGGCTTGGAGCTATCGGCTCCGCGCCCCGGCAGCTTGATCGCAAAATCCACCCGCTCACGACCGCCCCGGGTAGACACGCCCACCGCAAATTGATCGCTCGTTAGAACATCTTCCAGCAGGGCTTGCAGTTGCACCTCGCCAAGTATGCCGCGGGTTTTGACGTTGCCCAGCACTTTCTTCAAATCTCCCACCCCCACCGCCAGGCTCTGCATCTCGCCGAGTCCCTTGTAAACCTGCTCCAGCCGCTCGCTTACGAGCTTAAACGATTCCCCGAGCCGCTTTTCCAGCGTACCTTGGAGCTTCTCATCAACCGTAACGCGAATGACTTCGAGATTTTTGGCGTTGTCTTCTTGAATGGCTTTGAGCCGAAGTTCCACAGCTTCGCGCACCGCGTCGAGCCGCTTTTCGACGGTTTCACGTGTGCTTTCCAGCCGCTGTATGTTGTTTTGTGCCATCTGCGAAAGCAGGGTTGCCAGTGAATCGGCTGATTCCTTGAGTCGCGTGTGCAGCAGGGCCTGCATGTCGCCAAGGCGTTTATCGGTGCTGTCGCGCGAAGCGTCGAGTCGGGTGCCGGTGGATTGGGCGATTTGCCCGAGCTGCTGCAGCAGCGAATCGCCGGCAGCCTTAACCGACTGCGCCAGTTCAGCGCGGGCCTTTTGCGCCGCATCGGCATTTTCCGAGCGGGCGCGGGCGAGTTCTTCACGGCTGTATTGCGATGCCTGCTCCACGGCCTTTTCAATGGCTGCCAGCGGCCCAGCCAGCTCATTTAAAATGTCAGCCTGCGCCGAGGGCGATTGCCTTTGTCTTAACAAGATGATGATCGCCGCAATCTGCCCCACAACCACGGCCAGCAGCAAAATGGCGATAAGCGTTGGCATAGCTGTGCCCCATCTGGCCCGGCCGGCTCCGCGCCGGCTCGTCGTGCAATTCAGCCTAACATCATAGCGTCGTCAGCGGGCAAGCTCCACCGCCCGAACCTCGCGCAGCACCGTCACGCGTATTTCACCGGGGAAGGTCATTTCGTTGGCAATGCGTTTGGCGATGTCACGCGCAATTAGCTTGGCGGTGGCGTCGTCGCAGCGTTCAGGGTCCACAATGACGCGCACCTCGCGGCCCGCCTGAATCGCAAACGCCTGCCGCACCGGGGCGAAGCTCGTGGCAATGCCTTCAAGCTCCTGCAGCCGCTTGATATACCGATCCAGCGTTTCCCGCCGGGCGCCCGGCCGGGCGCCGCTGATGGCGTCCGCCGCCATCACAATCGGCGTGTACGGCGTCGTAGAAGGTATGTCGTTGTGGTGGCCGCCGATGGCGTTAAGCACCGCTTCCGGCTCGTTGAACTTGCGGCAGAATTCCATGCCCAGTGCGGGGTGGCCGCCTTCCTGGTCGTGATCCATCGCTTTGCCTATGTCGTGCAGCAAACCAGCGCGGCGGGCAATGGCTCCGTCGAGCCGCAGTTCGTCGGCTATCATCTGCGAGATAAACGCCACCTCAATCGAATGCCGCAGAATATTCTGCCCGTAGCTGGTGCGGTAATGCAGCCGGCCGAGCATTTCCACAATCTTGGGATGAAGATTGTTGACATTGGCTTCAATCACCGCCTTCTTGCCGAGTTGCCGGATGTTGTTTTCCATTTCTTTCTGCGTCTGCTCGACAATTTCTTCGATGCGCGCGGGGTGAATGCGCCCGTCGGCAATCAATTTCTCGAGCGTAACTTTGGCAATCTCGCGGCGCACCGGGTCAAAACAGTTAACGGTAATAACGCCCGGCGTGTCATCAATAATTACATCAACGCCGGTGGCCTGCTCAAAGGCGCGGATATTGCGCCCCTCGCGACCGATGATGCGACCTTTCATGTCGTCGCTCGGAATGGTCACCGCCTTGGTGGTGCCTTCGCTGGTTACTTCCGCCGCGTAGCGCTGCATCGCCTGGAGCATGATATTGGTGGAACGCTGTTTGGCTTCGTCGCGGGCCTGTTCTTCCATTTTTTCCACCATGACGGCCATGTCGTGGCGAACCTCGCCTTCCACACGGTTCAGCAGCAGTTGCCGGGCGTCTTCCAGATTCATGCCGGTAATTTGCAGCAGCAGTTCTTTCTGCCGGGCGATTGTTTGATCCAGGTCCTGCTCTTTGGCGGCGACG
Source organism: Planctomycetota bacterium (assembly GCA_021780285.1). Classification (GTDB taxonomy): domain Bacteria; phylum Planctomycetota; class Phycisphaerae; order WQYP01; family WQYP01; genus JABEVB01. The sequence continues at coordinate 571 of JAJXZA010000349.1, read as the reverse complement.
TTTCGCGTGCGTTCAGCCAGTGACTTCTCCAACGACTCAAGATTTTTTTCTTTGGTGGCCAGAGTGTCAAGCTTGCGGTCGAGCATATCTTCGCGTTTGAGAAGCCGCTGCTCGATATTGCGCATTTCTTCACGCATGGTGTCAACATCTTTTTCGGCCGTGGCCCGCATTTTCTGCGATTGATCGCGGGCGGCGGTTTCCGCCTGCTGCATGATGGCCGCGGCCCGCGAGTTGGCATCAGCAATGAGTTTGTCGTTGTCGGTTTTAGAACGGGCCAGCGCGGCTTTCTGAACGCTTCGTAGAATCAAAAACGCTATTAAAAAGCCCAACAACAAGCCCGCAGCCGCCAGTGCCCCCATCGTGAGCACGCTGCTGGTGACGGCCGGCATGTTGGCCCCATACGTTAACAGGGATGTCGCCATTGATAGCTCCCCAAAGTTGAGGCGAACCTGTTCGCCCATGCCCGCGCTAGCAGGCAAAGGCCGGTGCGCCGCAAAGATTTAAGCATTTTGCGCAGCATCCAAACCGCACAAAAGGTTGAGGGGATCGCCTTAACGCGGCCACCCGACTT
>JAJXZA010000201.1 GCA_021780285.1 Planctomycetota bacterium | reverse complement strand
GGTGCCTTCCGGCGTTTCAATCGGGCAGATGCGGCCATAGTGCGAAATATGCACGTCGCGCACTTCAAAGCCGGCTCGCTTGCGGTTAAGCCCGCCGGGCCCAAGGGCCGAGAGACGCCGCTCATGCGTAAGCTGCGAGAGTGGGTTGGTCTGATCCACCACCTGCGACAACTCGCTGCGACCAAAGAAAAAGTCCACCGACGAGCTGATGCTCTTGGAGTTCACCAACTCCACAATCTTGGTAACTTCGTCCGGCGTCTTGCTGCTCATGCGTTCCTGAATGGTGCGCTTAAGCTTCAAAAAGCCCTTGCGCAGCTCTTCCTGCGCCAGTTCATCAATCGTGCGCAGCCGCCGGTTGCCCAGGTGGTCAATGTCGTCAACATAACCCTTGCCGGCACGCAGCTCCATGATGTACTTCAAGCTGCCCATGATGTCTTCCGGGCGCAGCGTCATCACATCTTCCGGCACGTTCTGTTCGAACTTGCGGTTGATGCGGAAGCGGCCCACGCGACCCAGCCGATAACGGTTGGCGTCAAAAAATCGCTCATTAAAAAGTTGGCGGGCCTTGTCGTCGTTGGGTGGGTTGCCCGGCCGCAGACGCCCGTAAATTTTCCGCAGAGCCTCTTTATGGCTGTGCGCGTCATCTTCCTGCATGGTATTGAGAATAATGCCGTCGCCGACGCGCTCAATAATCTCAACTTTCTTGAGGCCGCTGCCCTGAATCTTCGCAACGCGATCGCCGATTTGCGCGCCCGCCTTCACGAGTTCCTCACCCGATTCCGGGTCTACTATCGCACCTACCGTATGGTAATCAGCCTTGAGCTGCCCCACCGGTATGTTTTTGGTCTCATAAAACGAGCGGATAATCTGCTCGTCGGTGCCGTACTTTTCGTCCATGGCCCGCAAAAACGTCGTCGCCGGAATCTTAGACGACTGGTCAATCCGCACCACCAGAACGTCCTTCTTGGTGACGTTGATTTCAATCCAACTGCCGCGTTCCGGAATCACACGGCACGCATGCAGCGGACGATCACCCTCGCGGCTGTCAACCACGAAGTCAACGCCCGGCGAGCGGTGCATCTGCGATACAATCACGCGCTCGGCGCCGTTGATAATAAACTCGCCGCCGCCGGTCATCGTCGGAATGTCGCCAAGATAAATGGATTCTTCAATGAGGTCGTCTTTGCCCTTGCGGCTCAAACGAACCCGAATCTTCATCGGCATGCCGTAGGTAAGCCGCAGGGCGCGACATTCGTCCTGCGTATACCGGGGCTTGAGCAACTCGTAATCGAGGAAGTCAAGCGTCATGCTTTCGTCGTACGATTTGATCGGAAACGTTTCCTTCAGCAGCGACTGAAGACCGTCATTTTTGCGCTTATCCGGCTCAACATCTCTCTGCAGAAAACGGTTGTAGGCCGCGGTCTGCAGCGCAATCAAATTCGGAATCTCTAGAGCATCACCGCGTTTGGAATAGTCCCGCACTCGCGATACACGCATGGAATCACCTCTGCCAAGGGGTCACGAAATTTCAGGCCAAAGCCAATAGATTGAAACAAACAACGTAGGAAGGAGAAAGTTTACACCAACAAACAATACTCGCCCGGCTTTTCATAGCCCAACAATATACGCCGCCAACGCCGGCAATGCAAGCGCTGTGCCTTGCTCCAGCAAAAATAATAGTATTTCGCATATGCGAACTCGCCCCAATGCCCGCAAACCCACACTTCCACACCGCCCGCAACCCCGCGATCGCTTCGCGGGGCTATACCGTCCGAAATATTGGCCGCGCCCCATGTGCCGCTCTCCAATATCTCTATCCATAATAATGTCTTGGCACAGCCACAATATCGCTTCTATAACGCTTGTTGACAATATTCTTTTATTGGCATATAGTATTGGTTGTTCGGGGCAACCTTGCGCCAATGGGCCGCAAGCGCGTTTGCACCCCGCTTGGTCCCTTTTTGTTCTCCTTTTTGGAGGTTACTCCCATGACCACTGAAAATGCCGTCCGTATTGTCGCAGGAACCATGATCCTTATCAGCCTGGCCCTCGCTGTCGAGGTCAGCCGCTGGTGGCTGCTGCTCGCCGCCTTTGTTGCCCTCAACCTTATCCAATCGGCCTTCACCGGCTTTTGCCCCGCCGAAATGATCTTTCGCAAACTCGGCTGCAAGCCCTGCGCCTCAGCCGGCGACAACACCGCAGGTCGTGGTAAAATAGCTTAAAATCCAGCGCGAAAGGTTGCCCATGCACGCCATCTCCCATTCTACACGCCTTCGGCGGTGGCTCGCCATCAGCGCAAAGCTGGGTATCGCTTTGCTGCTCGTGGCCGTTGTCGCCCTCCTTATGCTCTGGCTCATCGGGGCGCTTGCCCCCAAAATTAATTCCACAACCACAATTACACCACCCCCGCCCCCACGGAATCCACCCACCGCAACCGCCACGCTAACCCCAATTCCCCAAACGCAGGAGGCCGTCGGCGTTGTCAGCCCTATTCAACAAACAGTGCTCGCCCCGCAAATAATGGGCCGCATTGTCCATTTGAACTTGCACGCCGGCATGACCGTGCATCGCGGCCAGGTGCTCGCCACACTCGATCAGGCAGAGCTTAGCGCCCGGCTCGCCCAGGCCCGGGCCAATCGCGAGTTGGCCGCCGCACAACTTTCTCAGGCACTCGACACCCAGCGCCGCTACACCGCCTTGCTCAAAACCGGCGATGTTACCCGTCAAAAACTTGACCTCATCAACACCGCCGTGCATGCCGCACGAGCACAGCTTGCCGCCGCCGCCGCCAGCGTTAATACCGCCAAGGTGGCCTTAAGCTACACCATTATCGCTTCGCCCATTAACGGCATCGTCGTAGACCGCCTCGTACACCGCGGCGATATCGTCGCCCCGGGCACCCCCCTCGCTCATCTTTACAACCCCGGCAGAATGCAACTCGTAGCCGTCGTACGCGAGGCTTTGGCACGGCGGCTTTCAGTCGGCCAAAAATTGCCGCTCTCGCTCGATGGCTTTCATCAAAGCTTTCTCGGCACCGTGCGGCGCGTTGTGCCGCGGGTGCATGCCGCCAGCCGCACCTTTACCGTAAAAGTCGCCGCCGACTTTCCGCCCGGCGTTTACCGCGGCATGTACGGCCGCCTGCAAATTCCGCTCGGCAGCCAAACCGCGCTGCTCATTCCCGCCGATGCTGTCGAGCATGTCGGCCAGTTAAATCTCGTGCATCAGCTTGTGCACCATCGCCTCGCACTCGCAGCCGTGCAGCTCGGCCGACGCTTTGGCTCACAAATTGAGGTGCTCAGCGGCCTGCGAGCCGGCGATCGCGTGGAATTGCCGGCAAACCACACCACCCGCAGCACCACACACACTATGCAAACAAAGGGCGCCAATCCATGAGCAACACCGATCCCGCAAATGCCCATGGCGATGGCTTCATTGAGCGCATCGTGCGGGCGTTTTTATATTCGCGTCTCTCCATCGTCCTGATTTTGCTTGCAGTGCTTCTGGGCGCAGCGGCTCTTGTGCTTACACCCCGCGAAGAAGACCCTCAAATTGTCGTGCCCATGGTGGATATTTTCGTCAACTTTCCGGGCCACTCGCCTCGAAGCGTCGAGCAGCTTGTCACCACCCCGCTCGAACGCATGCTTTATCAAATTCACGGCGTCAATCATGTCTACTCCATCAGCCGCCGCGGCAGCGCCCTGGTAACGGTGCGTTTTTTTGTCGGCCAGGATGTCGAGCGCAGCGTTGTAAAAGTTTATCGCAAAATAAACGAACATCTCGATATTGTACCGCCGGGCGTCAGCGGCTGGGTTATCCGGCCTGAAACCATTAATGACGTGCCCATCCTTACTTTAACGCTTACGAGCAAAACCGCCGGACCTCTTATGCTGCGGCAAGTCGCCGCCGAACTCGCCCCGCGGCTGGCAACCATCAAAAATGTATCGCGGGCCTATGTCGTCGGCGGGCTGCCGCGGCAGGTCTTAATCCACCCGCGACTCGGAGCCATGCAATCCGCCGGCGTTAGCCTGCTGCAAATTCAGCAAGCCATTATGGCCGCCAACGTCAAAGTGGTCGCAGGGTCTTTCAACCGCATTAACCATGTCGTTCGCGTGGATGTGGGCCGGGCTTTTACCCGCGCCGATGAACTTAAAAATCTCGTCGTGGCCGTACACAACAAACGGCCGGTGTACCTGCGCGATGTCGCCACTATTAAGGATGGCGCCGCCGAAGTCACCAGTTATGTCTGGCATGGCTGGGGGCCGGCGCGAAGCGTCTCATCCAACCGCAATTTTCCCGGGCATATCATCGGCCAAACCGCCCCGGCGCCGCTGCAGCACAACCGCATGGTGCTCCGGCCTCCGCTGCACCACGATCAGCCCGCCGTTACCATCGCCATCGCCAAAAAGGCCGGCAGCAATGCCGTCTGGGTTGCCAATGATGTGCTGGCTGCAGCACGCAAGCTCGCGCCCACCGTTGTGCCCTCCAACATACATATGATTATCACCCGCAACAGCGGCCTGGCCGCCAACGAAAAGGTCAACGGCCTCGTAGACGGCCTGCTGGTGGCGGTCGTAATCGTCATGGCCCTCTTGGTCATCGGCCTGGGCTGGCGCGAATCGCTGGTGGTGGCCGTGGCCATTCCCGTGGTTTTCGGCCTCACGCTGGCCGTCAACCTGCTGCTGGGTTTTACCATCAACCGCGTTACGCTCTTTGCGCTTATCCTGTCGCTGGGCCTGCTCGTTGACGACCCCATTGTGGACGTCGAAAACATCGCCCGCCACTTTGCCCTGGGCAACAAGGCCAGCCGTGCCATTGCCCTCAAAGCCATCAGCGAAATACTCCCGCCCCTGATTACCGCCACGCTGGCGGTCATTCTCTCTTTTGTGCCGATGTTTTTTATCACCGGCATGATGGGGCCTTACATGCGACCCATGGCCCTCAACGTGCCCGTCGCCATGATTGTATCCCTGCTGGTGGCCATCACCATAACGCCGTGGCTGAGCTATCAGTTGCTGCGGCACAAACATCGCGAAACCCATGAGCAGGCCCTGCAGGAAGCCGCCGACCCGCATGCCGTCGGCGATATAAAAAAGACCATGCGCTACAAGCTCTTCAATCCCATCATGGCGCCGCTGCTCAACCGACGGTGGCTGCGATGGAGCTTTTTCGCCGTGCTGGGCGCCGTATTTGCCGCCGCCGTAGCGCTGCCGGCTTTGCGAAAAGTGCCGCTGAAAATGTTGCCTTTCGATAATCGCAATAACCTGCTGCTCGTGCTCCACCTGCCCCGCGGCTCTACCGTCGAACAAACCGACAAGGTCGCTCAAAGCATGGGCCACTACCTTAAAGCCCAGCCTGAAGTGGTTGATTTTACGCTCTACGCCGGCATTGCCGCACCCATGGACTTTAACGGCCTGGTGCGGCAATACTATCTTCGCAACGACCCCAACAACGCTCAAATAACCATAGACCTCGCCCCTAAAAACAACCGCGCCATGCAAAGCCACGAACTGGCTCTGCGCATGCGAAACGCCCTCACTGCCATTGCCCGCCGCTATCATGCCCGACTGCAAATTGTCGAAAATCCACCCGGCCCGCCGGTACTGGATACCATTGTCGGCGAAGTCTACGGCTCACCAACCATGTCCTACGCCAACGTTATGGCCGCCGCGCGCACTCTCAAAGACCGCTTTGCCCGCGAGCCAGGCGTGGTGGATATTGATGATTCCATCAGCCATCGGGCCCTGCGCATGGTGTTTCGCACCGATAAAACCAAAGCCGCTCTCAACCACATCACCACCGATGACATCGCCCAAACCGTCAAGCTCGCGCTTGCCGGCACGCAGGTGGGCCTGCTGCATCGCCCGCGCTCGCGCGAGCCGATCGGCATCGTGCTTCGGCTGCCCATCGCCGAACGCTCAAGCCTGCAGCAACTCAACCAGCTATGGATCGGCCCGCCCAACGGCCCGCTCGTGCAGCTTGGCGAACTCGGCCATTGGCAGACTGCCGCCACCAGCCAGCCCATCTATCACAAAGACCTCCACCGCGTTGTTTATGTATATGCCGACACCGCCGGCCGGGCACCCGCCAGCGTGATCCTCGATGTAAGCGCCGATCGTGTGCGCAGCTTTGCGAATACGCCCGCAGCAGCCCACATGATGCCTGTCGGCGGCGGCTTTGTAGGCGCGCAAAAGCCGCGCCCGCTGGCCGACCGCTCCTTCATACATAATGGCTCCGGCATCCCATGGCAGGTGCAGCCGGGCATCCACATCAACTTCGCCGGCGAAGGCGAATGGCGCATCACCATTCATGTATTTCGCGATTTGGGTATTGCCTTCGGCGCCGCGCTCGCCGCCATTTATGTGCTGCTCGTCGCCCAGACCGGCTCGTTCCTCCTGCCGCTCATTATCATGCTCGCCATTCCACTTACCATTCCTGGCGTCATGCCCGGCTTCTGGCTGCTTAATATTGTCACCCGGCACAGCGTGGGCGGGTATGCCGATCCAATTTATTTTACGGCCACCGCCATGATCGGCATGATCGCGCTCTCCGGCATTGTTACGCGCAATGCCGTAATTCTCATAGATTTTATTCACCGCGCTCTGTCGCGCGGCCAAACGCTTTTTGACGCCATTCTCGAAAGTTGCGTCGTGCGCCTGCGCCCCATACTCCTCACCGCCGGCGCCGCCATGCTGTCTTCCATTCCCATTTTGGTAGACCCCATCTTTTCCGGCTTGGCCTGGTCGCTGATCTTTGGCCTGCTCGCCTCCACCCTCTTTACGCTTATTGTCATTCCCGTAACCTATTACATGCTCTTCAAAAACCGCCCCGGCCACGGCCTCACCACAATCGCCTAAACCGGCCACCCCGGTGGCCGTTTATCCCATATCAGCGCAGCTGTCAAGTCCTGATCAAAAGTTGGCGCTTCGATAAGCGGTTCCCTTCAGGGAACCGGCCCCCCGCCAGGGGGATCGCGTGC
>JAJXZA010000331.1 GCA_021780285.1 Planctomycetota bacterium | reverse complement strand
AGAAATTCTTAAAACCAAGGAAACTCTTACCGACCTGCTCGCACGCCTCACCGGCCAACCACGCGAACGCATCGCCGAAGATCAGGAACGCGACAAATACTTTGATGCCCAGGCGGCCAAAGCTTACGGCTTGGTGGATGAGGTACTCGAAGAAACCAACTTGGCAAAGAAGGATGAAATCGCCAAGGCCCAGCAGAGCAAGCCAGCCTGATGGCCTCCAATGGGCCTTGGCTCAGCTACCCTTGGCGCGGCCGCCAGCAGGGGTTGGAGCCTTTCCATCGCAGGAGGGCTTGACGTGATTATCGCCATTGATGCCCGCCCGCTCGTTACCCGGCATATTGCCGGGGCCGAGCAGCATGCGCGCAATATTGTCGCAGCGTGGGCCTCCATGCATACCCCCCACCGCTTTGTACTCATGTTAAGCCCTCAATGGCAAAATCTGCCTGATTACGACCCCGGACTCATTCAACAGCTTCCGCAGGAACTTTTCAGCATTTACCTTCCCGTGGCCGGGCGAATGGGCCGCCTGCTGCCAAGGCATTCCTCGCTGGTGCGCGTCGCCAGCAAAATTGCCGGCCAGGATATCAACCTTTTTCATAGCTTTACCGCCGAACTTCCATCGCGGGCCGCCATGCCCATGGTTCATACCATTCATGATCTGGCCTGCGAACTCGACCCGCAGGTGCGCCGCACGATTGAAGGAGCCGAGAGCCGCCGAATTCATCGCCAAGGCATCCGGCGGGCCACAAGCACCATTGCGGTATCTACGCAGACGCGAAACGATGTATTGGGCGTCTATCGGCTCTCGCCGGCCAAAGTGCACCTCATTTTTAATGGCATTAACCCGGTGTTTGTGCCCCAACAAGACCGCGCCCTACAGAGGCAACTTCATGCGGCCTGGCCACTCGACAATCGCTATGTGCTGCTCGTAGGCTCTGACATTCCACGGCGCAACTACGCCCGCGTCTGGCAGGCGATACAAAAAGTTTGGATTAGCGACCCCAGCTTGCGGCTGGTGCTTGCCGGTCGCAACGTTTGGACGCGAAGCGAGTTTTTTAAGCGGGCACACGCCAGCGGCCTGGCCGAGCGCATCACCTTTATTCAGTCGCCAACCGATGCCGAACTCGCCCAGCTTTATCGCGACGCCCTTATTACCTGCTGCGGCTCAAGCTTCGAGGGCTTTGGACTCTCGGTGCTCGAAGCCATGGCCTGCGGTTGCCCGGTCGCATGCAGCGATATGAGCAGCCTGCGGGAAGTTGCCGACGATGCCCCGCTGTATTTCACGCACGATGATGTGGACTCGATTGCCGAGGCCATTACCTCGCTGGCCGAAGACTCGGAATATCGCCGCCAACTCAGGCAGCGCGGTCTGGCCCGCGCCAGCCGCTTCACATGGGCGGCATCGGCCCAGCGCCTTCTTGGCATACTCGAGCAGGTAGCCGAGTTCGACCGCCACGCCCGCTTCGCATAAGTCAGCCCCATCCTGATACCGCCGCCGCCGTCGCGGCAGTCCTCCGGCAAAAAAAATGCCCCCTGCCGGTGGAATGGCAGGGGGCGGTGAGAAAATGGGGCGTTGGATGAAGCTTGGATAAAGCTGCCCGTACCGGGTGCAACGCTTCACTGCGGTCGGCATCACTGCTTATTAATGGTGGTCAAACTGCATGGCTGCGTGCAGTTGCTCAATAGCCTGCTTGGTGAGGTCAATGGCCTGCACCCGGTGGCCGCCAAAATCATGGGCGCCATGCGAGAGCACCTTGACCGCTCGCTTGAGCAAATGCATGCCACGGCGAATAACACTGTGGTGCTCGCGCCCGTGATGATGAGCGGGGTTTCCGCCATTCACCTGTGCCTGGGCGGTCGTACCCGGAGCATTAACCAGCGTGCCAGCGGCAAATGCCACCGCCAGAGATGCCGCCATGCCTACCACTACGAACGACTTTTTGATGCGGGTCATAAAAACCACTCCTAAAAACCCCCGATATGCGATGGCCAACACAGCCACCGCTCTATATCCGCCATGGCTTGGCAACTCTTGCGGGTTAACAGCCGCTTGAATACGCCAACACCGGCGTATCACGGCCTGCACCCACCAAGCCGCTCGTGTGCGGCTCGCCAAGCACCACGAAGCAGCACTAAAAAAGTTGCACGGCCAGGTTTGAAAGGGTTTTTTTAGGATGATATAAGCCTCTGTTTCGACGATATTAATCAACGTTTTTACGCAACAATAGATGCCTCTCGGCGTTTTACCCCTAAACAAACACCGCCTAGTAACGCCACGCCAGGCGGCGGGGATCCATTGCCGCCCGTGTAAGGTTTTGTGGGCGACTCGCATGAACCTAAACCACCGAGGTGCAGTATTTCCAGCATTACAACCAGTCATAGCCTTCCCGCGGCCACGGCTGTAAGCGCCCAAGAGGCAAAGGCTACGTTGGCACCGATCTTTCCGCCGACGATTGAAGATCATCCCCGTCGCTGGCTCGCATACCCTCTGCTGGCTGTAGTTATCGGTCTGCTTGCCGTAGCGCTGGGCCGGCTTTATCAGCCCAATAACTGGGGGGTAGACCAAAATGGCTACATGGTTACCGCCCGCATGCTCACCGAGCATCACCGCCTTTACTTTACCCTGCACAACCCGTGGCAATTTGCCGGGCGCATGATGATTCAAACTCCGGACGGCCGCATCTTTGCCAAATACCCACCGTGTATGGGTGTCCTTGCCGGCCTGCTGCGCCTGCTCGGCGGCGCTAAAGCCATGTATCTGGTAGACCCCATCTGCACGGTGCTGGCGTGCCTGGTGAGCTTTTTCTTGTTTCGCCAGGCGCTGGGCAATTTTATGTCGCTGATGGGAGTGATATGGCTGGCGTGCAATCCCGTAACGCTTACCTATGCCAACGACGCCAACTCCCATGGGGCGGCGCTGTGCTTCACCGTCATCGGTTTTTGGGCGCTTTTAAGCTGGTGGCGCCGCGGAGGATCGCTGCGCGCTGCGATCGCCGGGCTTTCCCTCGGGTTTTGCACTTGGATACGCTACACAGAGTTTTTGTGGATTTTGCCCCTCATGGTGGTGCTGCTTATGCAATGCCGCACGCAGCGCCGGCCGCTGCACGAGTATGTGTTGGCTATCGGCGGATTTTGCCTGCCCGTGGGGATCCTGGCGGGCATTCAATGGATATCTTTCGGCGCACCTTGGAAAACAGGCTACTCCTTCTGTAAGGAGCAAACCGGTTTTAGCTGGCACTATTTTATAGGCGACCCCACCGGCCTGCCGCCCCGGCAAGGAAACTGGCAGACCGTCATGGAACAGTTTTCAAACCTGGGCCTTTTTTTACTGTTTCCATTGGCCATTGCGGGTACGGTGCGGCTGTTTTTCAGCCATGCCAAATTTGCCTTGGTGCTTGCGTGCTGGGTAGTGCCCAGCGCGGTGGTGTACATGTTTTATTACTGGGCGCCAACCAATGTAAACGCCACAGGTTACCTGCGATTTTTCCTGGATATTTTTCCGGCGCTTATTTTAATCGCCCTATGGATGCTTGATCAGGCCATGGGCCGTGACCGCATTATTACCGCCATCACCGTGGGCATACTGACCCTGTTGGGAGCCGGATACAACCTCTACACCATGAGTCCCCGGTTGCTGCAGGCTTTTGGCTCCAAACTTACACTCAGCAGCATAACTCAATGCGTTCAATCCACGGTACCCAAAGGGTCCGTACTGTTTGGCGATGAGCAACTATGCAATTACCTTAACGCAATCGGTGGCTATCACCTGTACTCCGTGAACCTATTTGACCCGGATTCTTTTAGATTTTTTCAAGGTGAAATTGATTTGCCCGGCCCGCACGGTCTGCAGGTGGCCCGTGCCCGCGCGTACCGCAACCTGGTGGGCTACAAAGACGCCGCAGGCCAGTGGCAGCCGCTGCCCCTCTATCGCCTGCGCTTGCAGGAAATAAAACTTGTGGATGCGGCCCTGGCCAAAGGCCGCAAGGTTGTTTTTGTGCTGCGCACGCGCGAACTGCGCCAATATGTGCCCATCGAGCCAAAAGAGCTTACCACCCGCACAATAGCCACCATTGATGAACAAGGCCCCGGCAACAGCATGCATCCACTCTGGATGGCCTGGTTCAAACCCACCGCCCGCCTTGTTCGCCGCTGGCAGCGATTGCAAGCCCGCAAAGATCTTTTCAATCAATGGGCTATTGTGCAGGTAAGCCTCACCCATCCAGCCGCCGGCAAGGTGCAAGTACCAACTGCGGCAGCCCGCTAACTGTAACCATCCAAAGCCGCGCCGATCGGCCGAAGTCGCATCGGCTTTGCGCTCGCACGTCTCGGCAGCGCAGCCTCCCGCAATCCACAAGCGCAGCGCCCCGCGATCTCCTGTTCACCTGCTCTCGCGGCCCGCAGGCTGCGCCGGGTTGGCGACAAGCCCGCAATTAACCTACACTATTAAAAACAGCCGCGCTGGTTATAAGGCCCGCGGGCTGTGGGCCGCTTTAATGGAGGTTTGCCATGCACCGCATTACTGTTCTCACCAAGCCCAACTGCCCGGCCTGCGATGCCGCCTGCAAAGTGGTTGATCTGGTGCTGTCGCGTCACATGATCGCACTTATCGAACGTATAGACATCACCACCGATGCCGACCTTTTGGCGAAATATCAGCACGATGTACCGGTCGTGCTCATTGACGGGCAAGAAAAGTTCCGCGGAACCGTAGACCCCGAAAAGCTTGCCCGCTGCTTTTTTGATGAGTTTGGCGAAAGACTTGTGGCCTTCAACTAGCCGCCCGTCCGCCCCACTTTGGAACCTGTTATGCCCGAAGCTGATTCACCCATTGAACGTCCACACTGCTCGCTGGCCATTCGCGTGCGCTACGTCGAATGCGACCCCATGGGCTACCTGCACCATTCCCATTACCTGCCCTACTTTGAAATGGGCCGCACCGAGCTATTGCGGCAAAGCGGCGCCAACTACCGCGACCTTGAAGAACAGGGCTTCTTTTTTGTCGTGGCAAAAATTGCCGTCAATTTTCGCAAACCCGCCCGCTACGACGATTCGCTTGAGTTGATCACGCGGATCACCCGCCAAACGCATGTACGGATAGACCACGCCTATGAACTCTACCATCAGGAATCGCGCCTTTTGCTGGCTACCGCTGAAACAACCATCGCCTGCGTAGACCGCGAGGGTAAAATCATCGCGATACTCGAAAATCTTGGCTCAAAGGCAGGGTGAGCGGCGGTGCTCGCCTGGCAAAGTCGCGCTGCAGGCCGCATTGATTTCCATGACGCGACTGAACAACTGGCATTGCCCCATAAAATCGCCATCAAATGTTTTTTGTTTGCTTTTCACCTGGCGGTATAATCCGTGTTGTGCCGCTGACGATGCAAAACGTTTCGCGCGAATGGTGGAACCATGGATCATGCTTTTGACATGAAGACTGGCAGGCCCCAAAAAATCGGAACGGACACCGTTGGGACCATCGGCCACAAGCGGACGGCTAAAATCCCCGGCCTGTGGCTTTAAGTACGCTTTATGATTACACAGAGGTAAGCCCATGAACATGACAATTTCGATCCCCAGACAAGTAGTCGCCAAACTCCGCCGCCGCGCCAAGGCCAGCGGCCAGCCTCTGCCCGATTACACCGCCCAGATTGTCCGCCACGCTGTCCAGGGACCGACGCTCGAAGACCTCTTGGCTCCGGTACAGCACGACTTTGCCCACAGCGGCATGACCGAGCCCCAGCTTCTCAACTTGGGCCGCCGCCTTTTGCATAGGGTACGGGCGGAGAGTAAAGATTGAAGCGGCTGACACCTCCCAGGGCCGTCTATGATGCCATGGTGATGCTCCAGTGGGCCGCGCTGCCGGCGGATGGAACGCGCCAACACGCTACCATTAACGCGCTATCCTCCGGTCGGTTGCGATTGGCCATGAGTCAAGCGCTGCTGAGCGAACTGCGAGGGCTTTTCTTTCGCCCCGAACTTCAAGCCCGTCTGCCAAGTCTCACACCGCTGCGCGCCGCGGCAATTTTACAAAAAACCCTCGAATACGCCGATTATATTCCTTACGTCCCAGCCCGCTTTTCTCTGCCGAAACATCCCAAAGACAACCACCTTTTCGATCTGGCTATCGCCGCCTCGGCCGCTTACCTGGTCACTTGGGAATCGCGTCTGCTCAAGCTCAGCAGCACCCACACCCCGGAAGCCAAACGCCTCCGCCAGGTAGCGCCAAAACTGATAATCCTCACGCCCAAAGAACTTGCCGACACACTCAGGCCGACCACGCCACAAGATGAATAGGCATCCGGTATTGCGCGGCTTATGGGCCGTCAGGAAATGACATTTACGGACATGGCGCAGGAATGTGGGCCGGCGGTTAAAGGAACCAACCAAATCATTCAAGTTATTTCCTTATGACCCCTGAAAAAAGCTATCAGGTGCAAAGTGTCAAAGTTCAGGTAGACTTCTTCAACATGACAGTGCCGCATCCTACCGCCAACTCCGCAGCAACCCAGTCGTCGTGTACCAACACGGCCAGCACCGGCCAACCCGGTTTAACGAATGCACCGCGCACACAATGGCGGCGGCTGACGCTGTGGATACTGGATGTTGCCTTCACCCTGGCCGCGCTGTGGTTGCTGCTCCGCAGCGGCGCTCATGTAGATCAGCGAGCCTGCCTGCCTGATATTTGGCTGGCCGCAGGCATGGTGTTTGTCGGCCTGTCGGCCATGTTCTGGCTGTTGGCCACAACGCCCGCCCATGCTTTAAAACTGCCTCGCTGGGTGAGCATCGTGCTGATTCTATCGGTTGCGACGCTCGTGCGCATCGCCATGATGTGCTGGTGGTCGCCGACGCTTTCCGATGATTTTTTTCGCTACCGGCGCGACGGCCACATGGTTTTACATGGCTATGACCCGTTTGCATACCTGCCGACCGGCCACCCCAGTTGGCATGACCCAAGCATCAAACTGGGTTACGCAAAAATAGCCCCGCTGCCCTACGACCTGATGGACCGCATGA
>JAJXZA010000387.1 GCA_021780285.1 Planctomycetota bacterium | reverse complement strand
ATGGCCTTCGCAGAAGCTGCATCGAAGCATTGTCCACATACATGTGCTCTACCTGAATATCCGGATTTTCTTTGGCCATGTCGGTGGCGATTTCGCGCCAGAGATGGCTGGTGGCGAGGATGTTGGCCTTGTCTACGCTGAGCAATCGCTTGCGGCGTTTGCGGGCGGTTTCAAAGCCGACGCGCAAAATGCGGCGTATTTCGTGCTCGCTGTAGGCCATGGTGTCTACCGCGCTGCGGTGAGGGGCAGAGCCGGTAACGCCCTGCGGCTGGCCATAGTAGAGACCGCCGGTAAGTTCGCGAATAATCATGATGTCTATGCCGCGGGCGATGAGTTCATTTTTAAGGGGGCAGCGATTGGCCAAGCCCGCCGGCAAAACAACGTGGCGCAAATTGGCGAAGAGGCCCTTGCGCAGTTCTAAAAGGGCCACGCGTTCAGGGCGTTTGGCCTGCGGCAGCGTTTTGTCGCGGTCGGGCAGGCCCACAGCGCCAAATAAAATGGCCTGGCTGCGGCTGCAGATGTCGCGTGTGGCGGCCGGCAGCGCTTCGCCGTGTTTGTCTATTGCGGCCCAGCCGATATCGCCATAGGTGGCATTTATTTTATGTCCGGCTTTGTGGGCGACGGCTTCCAGCACGCGCATGGCCGCGGCAATAACCTCTGTGCCGATGCCATCGCCCGGCAATACTGCAATATTCAGTTCCATCGTTTACTCCAATTGCATGTTTAATTAAAAAAATAAAACGCATGGTCTGGCCGCCGCGAGCTTTATGCCGCAGCCGGTCAGTCAGCGTCCTGGCGAAATTGTCCTGAAAATACTTCCACCGCAGGCCCGGTCATGTGAACGCTGTTGTCGGGTTGATTCCATTTAAGCGCCAGGCGTCCTCCGGGCAGGTTGGCAAGCACAATGCGCTGCGTGCGGTTGGTAAGTACGCCGGCCACGCACACGGCTCCAGCGCCGGTGCCGCAGGCCAGGGTGATGCCGCTGCCTCGTTCCCAGGTGCGCATGGTCAGTTCTCCGGGGTTATGCACCTGCACAAAATGCACATTGACGCGCCGCGGAAACAGAGCGTGTTTTTCAATGATGGGGCCAACCATTTCCAGGGGAACTTTGGCTACGTTTTTACAATAGAACACCACATGGGGGTTGCCCATCGAAACGCAGGTCATTTTGTCGTCGAGGCCGCAGAGTTTCATCCAGTCGCGGCCGGTAAGGGCTTCCAGTGGGAGAGTTGGTTCGATGGGGTAATCTACCACCTGGTCTACGCCGGTAATCATAACGGGTATGTCGAGCGGTTTTAGAATGGGCTGGCCCATGTTGACCGTCACCTGGTTTACTTTGCCGTGCTGCATCCACAGGTCAAGGGTAAGTACGCCGCGGCCGGTCTCCACGCGCATGGGGTTGTTGCTGGAGAGTTGATGATCGTAGGCGTATTTGGCCACGCACCGCACGCCATTGCCGCACATTTCCGACTCGCTGCCATCGGCATTAAACATGCGCATGCGAACGGCGGCGCCCTTGCTTTGGCCTTCGGCGGTGGGCGGGCCGATTAAGATCAGGCCGTCGCCGCCAACACCAAAATGACGATCCGAAATTTTTACCGCGAGTTTTTCGGGGTCTTTAATCTGCTGGCTAAAGGCATCCACATAAATGTAGTCGTTGCCTATGCCGTGCATTTTTACAAAATTAATCACAGTTCATACTCCTGGGGCGCTCTTGGGCACATGTTATTTGCGGCTTTCCGCTGCGCCGGCGAGGCGGTTTTCACAAGGGGAAGAATATACCGCAAAGAAGTCGTTTTGGCGCGTGGCCGAAGGGCTTTGGTATACTCGGGGCATGGGCGTAACTGCTTGCACGGGGGGACGCAAGACGGGCGTTGGGTCGCAGCGCGGCCTGCGGGCCACAAGATGGGAGCGGTGCGACGGGAGTTGTGAGTTCGCGGCAGCCGGTTGCGTATATCTTGTTCAAAAAACAAGATATCACAGGTGTGCAATGCAGGGCCCTTACTACCGGCAAGCCGGTGGCTAAGTTAAGGGCCGCCGACTTTGGTAAGCTGCTTCAATTGAGCGTGCAGTAGACTAAAATATTGGTGCCCAGCTTCAGGGCGTCGGTTGTGGAATACGCCTTGGCATACGGGTTGGGCAGGTCTTCCCAGCCGTTGGAAAGCGAGATGCGGCTGTAAATTACCGCGGGTGAGCCATCAATCATAATGGCTTCGAGCACGGGAGCGTGCAGGTTGGGATCGGCCGACGCCACCACCGGCGAATAGTTGACGCCGGTAATTTTGAAAACGTCGTTGTACACGGGTGAGCTCAATGGCATCATATCGAGTTTGTGATGCGGCAACACCTTGGCTATTTCTTCGCGAAACGCGGTGTCAAACTGACTGGCTCCCATGGCGTCATCCACGACGAGCTTGCCGCCGGCGTGCAGGTAGTTGTGCAGCCGCTGTATTTCGGCGGGCGTCCAGGCGAAGTTGCGCAGTCCCGTCATATACAAAATGGGGTATTGCCCGACGGAAAGGCTGTCGAGCGAAATCTTTTTGCGTTTAAACTGCACGCTCATGGTGGAATTGGTATCAATGAATTTAAGCAGGTTGGGCAGGCCGTGGGGTGTGGGGTTCCAATCGCCGTTGTTTTCAACCTGGGCAATCACCAACTGGTCGCGGGTGGCAATGCGTGATTGCTGGTAGATTTTTTGAATTTCAAAGGCGCGTGCATACTGGTAGTTGGCCAGCACATAGGTAAGAATATTGGCTCCCAGGCGCAGGGCATCGCCCTGGTCGTACAAGATGCCGCCCTTTATGGGGCGTTTGGCGGCGCTCCAACCCCAGCTCATGTCCACCGGCGAAAAGATAATGCCCGCCCGGCAGCCCATGTACATTACTTCAAGGTAGGGAGGAATTTGTTTCCAGGGGCCATCGCCCTTGCGCACGCGCATGGTGCTGATGCGGTTGAGGCAGTGGTACATCGGGTCGTCCAGAGGCAAAGCGGCCATCGGACGGTTTGGAAAAAGCTGATGCTCAAAAGCGGCAAAGCTGTTGTTAAACTCCGGCCGGCCACAACTGGCGTTTACCAGCAGGGTTCCGCCGGCGGTAATGTAGCCGCGCAGCTTGGCCATAATTTCGGGGCTGAACTGCGGCAGCGGGGTCCAGCCGGTGAGGTAGAGGACGGGGAGTTGGGTGGGGCTCCAACTGAAGCGCGACAAATCCACCTGCACATAGCGATAGTGCAGGCTAAGCTGCGCGTTGGTCCAGTGCATGAGCGTTTCGATGTCTATGGTTTCGGTCGGGTAGTTTGATACTTTATGGTCGGCAATGACGTTGAGGTTAATCATGCCGATGAGCGCCGGGGGGGCGGGTTTGCGTTTGTGCTCGCTGCGGCGCTGCGGTGTCGCCGGCAGGGGCAGCGGGGCGGTGCTTTCGCCGCCGGCCATGCGAACGTGATGCGCCCGCGGCGGCACCCAAGCTTTGGGGTTTTGCCAATCGCCGAGTGCGGGCATGGTTAGGCCAACAGCGCCCAAAATGACAGCGAGCGACGCGACGACTTTTTTGTGCCAATGTAGACGCATGAGAACACCATCCTTTGCGTAGGCCCGGCGGCAGGTATCAAGCGGGCAGCCAATGCCGCCCGCGAGCGCTGCGCGTAACAGGGCACATAGTATTTTAACGGCAAAGCAGTGGTTGCTGTTGCAACTATTAGCTTGGGACGCACATTTTCGCAAATGCGAACCTATCGCGGTTTTGTTGTGAAAGGGGCCTTGCATCTTCTGGGAGCAATACAAAATGCCGGGTGCGAACTGGTCATGTGCGTCAAGACCTTTGGTTCGCGTGCGGGCGTGAAATTTTATTCCCAGCGCCGTATGCTTACCCCCTTGCCGGTCTGATTGATAGCGCCGGCTGGTGTAGGAGAACATACCGTGAATCGTCCCCGCAGTACTGAAGTAACCGAAGGTTTTGACCGTGCGCCGCAGCGGGCGTTTTTTCGCTCGATGGGCCTTACCGATGCCGACATCCATAAGCCCTGGGTCGGCATTGCCAGCACATGGAACGAAGCCACGCCCTGCAACATAACGCTCGACCGGCAGGCCAAGGCGGCCAAAGAAGGCGTTAAAGAAGCGGGCGGTACCCCGCGTGAATTTGTAACCATTGCCGTTTCAGATGGCATTGCCATGGGCCACGAGGGCATGAAGGCCTCATTGGTTTCGCGCGAGGTTATTGCCGACTCGATTGAGCTAATGATGCACGCGCACCGTTACGATGGCCTGGTGGGCCTTGCCGGCTGCGATAAATCGCTGCCGGGCACGCTTATGGCCATGGCGCGGCTCAATTTGCCCAGCGTGTTTTTGTATGGCGGCACGATATTGCCGGGCAAGTTTAAGGGGCGCGATGTAACCATTGTGGATGTTTACGAAGGCGTTGGCGCCCATGCGGCGGGCAAAATGACCGATGCCGAACTGTATGAACTTGAGTGTAGCGCCTGCCCATCGGCGGGCTCGTGCGGCGGGCAGTTTACGGCCAACACCATGGCGTGCGTGGCTGAGGCGCTGGGCATGGCATTGCCCGGCTCAGGCTCGCCGCCGGCGGTCGAAACCAGCCGCGACAATTACGCCCGCGAGTGCGGCCGCACGGTGATGCAACTGCTCGAAAAAGATGTGCGGCCCAAACAAATACTTACGCGCGAAGCGTTTGAAAATGCCGTGGCCATCGCCGCGGCCACCGGGGGCAGCACCAACATTGCGCTGCACCTGCCGGCCATTGCGCATGAAGTTGGCATTAAGCTTTCGCTCGATGACATTGACCGCATCAGCGCCCGCACGCCCACCATTGCCGATCTCAAGCCCGGCGGGCGCTATGTGGCGCTCGATGTGTACCGTGTCGGCGGCATACCGGTCATCATGAAGGTGCTGCTCGACAACAAACTTCTTCATGGCGATTGCCTGACGGTTACGGGCAAAACCATTCGCGAAAACCTCCAGGGTGTTGTGCTGCCCACCGGGCAGGATGTGGTGCTGCCAATTGAAAAGGCCATAAGCCCGCACGGCGGCCTGAAAATTTTGCGCGGCAACCTCGCGCCGGAAGGGTGCGTGATTAAAACCACCGGCGTTAAAAAACTGCAGCATCGCGGCCCGGCCCGCGTGTTTAACAGCGAAGGCGAAGCCATGGCTGCGGTGCAGGGGCTTAAGATTAAAAAGGGCGATGTGGTTATTATTCGCTATGAAGGCCCCAAGGGCGGCCCCGGCATGCGCGAAATGCTTGCGGTAACAGCAGCGATTGTAGGCCAGGGGCTTGGGTACGATACCTGCCTGATTACCGATGGCCGCTTCAGCGGCGGTACGCGCGGTTTGTGCATCGGCCATGTCGGCCCCGAAGCGCAGGTCGGCGGGCCTATTGGCCTGCTGCAGGAAGGGGATATTGTGCGGGTGGATGCCGCCGCCGGCACCATTGACGTTGAACTCTCGGATGCCGAACTTGCCCAGCGCCGTGCTGCGTGGAAGCCTAAGGCCGGCATGTACCCGCATGGCGTCTTGGCCAAATATGCCCAGCTTGTCGGCCCTGCATGCTTGGGTGCGGTAACGCAGTAAAACGCGACCGAGCACTTGGGCAGGCTCCTATGGGAGATGTTGTATATGTCTGAAGCCGCCGCGCTTAGCCCCGGCAACATTGCCGCCGCGGTACGCCGCTCGCTGGCCGCGCAAAGTATTGTGGATATGCACACGCACCTGTACCCGCCCGGCTTCGGCACACCGCTGGGGGGCAAAGGCGGCGTTGGCGACCCCGACGGCCTGCTGCTGTGGGGTGTGGATGAACTGGTGACATACCACTACCTGGTCGCAGAGCTTTTTCGGGTGACGCCGCCGGGGCGGCCCGGTTACGAAGAGTTCTGGCGGATGAATAAGTGCGATCAGGCTGACCTTATATGGCGCGAGCTATTTGTGGATCGCACACCGTTAAGCGAGGCGTGCCGGGGCGTATTGCAAACGCTTAAAAGCCTGGGGCTGGACCCGAACGAGAAATCATTGGCGCGCTACCGCAAATATTTCGCTGAACAAACGCCAAGCGGTTACATAGACAAAGTAATGACCTTGGCCAACGTCAGCACCATCACCATGACCAACGCCGTGTTTGATGACAACGAGCGCACCCGCTGGCTGCGCGACGGGCACAAACTTGCCGACGCTCGCTTTACTGCGGTGCTGCGCATAGACCCCCTGGTGCGCGACTACGCCGCCGCAGCGCAAAAGCTCGCGCAGTGGGGTTATGCCGTTGGCCCGCAGATTAGCGATGGCGGGATAGATGAGATCAAACGTTTTTTAACCGACTGGCTGAGCCGTCAGCGCGCGGTTTATGTGGCGATGAGCCTGCCGCCGGAGTTTAGGTACCCGACCGGGCCCGGCACCGGCGAAAATGAAGCCGCGGGTTTGGAAGTGCTGAGGCGTGCGATATTGCCCGTATGTGCAGATATGGGCCTGCCGTTTGCCATGATGATTGGCTCGCGTTTGCGGGTAAACCCCGCTCTGCGCGACGCGGGCGACATGGTGGGCAAAGCTGATATTGCCAGCGTGGTAAACCTGTGCCGGCAGTTCGGCAAAAACAAATTTTTTGTCACCATGCTTGCCCGCGAAAACCAGCACGAGCTTGCCGTGGCGGCCCGCAAGTTCGGCAACCTGATGGTGTTTGGCTGCTGGTGGTTTTTAAACAATCCGAGCCTTATAGCGGAAATCACGCAGATGCGGTTGGAGTTGCTGGGCAGCAGCTTTATTCCGCAGCATTCGGATGCGCGCGTTCTTGATCAGCTCATTTACAAATGGACGCACAGCCGCGAGGTTATCGGCCGGGTGCTCGCCGACAAGTATGAGGCGCTGGCTGCTGCGGGCCGCAGCATTACCGAGGCCGACATAGCTCAGGACGCGCATCGGCTGTTTGCCAAAAACTACCTCGACTTTTTAGCGCGCTAGTGTACTGTCCCTAACGGACGTTTACAGTTGCTGGCCGTCATGGTTCGCGGAGCACACGGCGTCGATAGCCCGCTTGGGCCAGAATATTTGAAAAAACTGTGAAGTGCATATCGTAAATCT
>JAJXZA010000087.1 GCA_021780285.1 Planctomycetota bacterium | reverse complement strand
CAGGATCGTGCCGCCAAGGAGCAGTCCATGCTCCAGCGTTTTGAGCGCCGCATGGAGGCGGTGCTGGAGGCATTGGCCCGATCCGCTCAAACCGGTCGCCTGTGTGAGATGGCTTTGGCACAGCAGCAGCGTGTACTTCAGCAACGCGTAGAATATTTAATGCGCCATCAGGTGGCCGGGCCGCCGACTGCAGCGGCAACTGCGCTGCAAGCTGGCGCTGCGCAAGCTGTGGACCCGCAACCCTGGCTCACCGCACTGGAGCACACGCCGGCCGCTGCGCCGCCCCCAAACGATGCTGAGCCTCCGGTTGCCTGAAGCTCGGTAGCCCAACTTGGCCTGCGGCCAAATGGCCCTGGCTGGCACCTTTTGCGTAATTTGCCAACCGCGCTCCCTTGCCGCACAATATCCCCCTTGCGGTGTTTTGGAGCGCATGAAATGTCAACAACGGTAAAAAAAATTGTTCTCGCCTACTCGGGCGGTCTGGATACTTCGGTCATTTTGCCCTGGCTTAAAGACAACTACCCCGGCTGCAATGTTATTGCCTTTGCCGCCGAACTTGGCCAAGGCGATGAGCTTGCGGGCATCAAGGCCAAGGCGCTCGCAAGCGGTGCTGACAAGTGCATTGTCAAAGACTTGCGCGAAGAGTTCGCCCGCGATTATTGCTTTCCAATGCTGCGGGCCGGCGCGGTTTACGAGCATAATTACATGCTCGGAACCTCCATCGCCCGTCCGCTGATCGCCAAATATCAGGTGGCGGTGGCCCACGCCGAGGCAGCCGATGCGGTTTCGCACGGCGCTACCGGCAAAGGCAACGATCAGGTTCGCTTTGAATTAACCTATATGGCCCTTGGGCCTGAGCTTAAAATCATCGCCCCCTGGAAGGACGACCGCTTTGAGCTGCGCAGCCGCGAGGCCGCCATCGAATATGCCAAAGAAAAAGGTATTCCGATCGCCCAAAGCGTCAAAAAGATTTACTCGCGCGACCGCAACCTGTGGCACATTTCGCATGAAGGCGCTGACCTTGAAGACCCCGCCAACGAGCCGCTCGACAATCTTTGGGTCATGAGCGTGCCGGTAAGCAAAGCCCCCAATAAGGCTGAGTTTGTCATGGTAGATTTTCAAGCCGGTACGCCGGTGGGTGTCAATGGCCGAAAGCTCGCCGCCCATAAGATTATCGAAACGCTCAATGCCATCGGAGGCCGTCATGGCGTGGGGCAGATAGACCTGGTCGAAAATCGGCTCGTCGGCATGAAAAGCCGCGGCGCCTACGAAACGCCCGGCGGCACGATTCTGTTGACCGCCATACGCGCACTCGAATCGCTGTGCCTTGAGCGCGAAACGCTGCATTATAAACAGCAGCTTGCGCTTAAATACGCCGAGCTGGTGTATTACGGGCAGTGGTTTCATCCGCTGCGCGAAGCGCTCGATAGCTTTATGACCGCCGTATGCCAACCGGTATCGGGCCGGGTAAAACTGCGGTTGTACAAGGGCCGGGCCACGGTCGCGGCGGTCACCTCACCTAGAAGCCTGTACCGTCAAGACCTGGCCAGCTTTACGATGGGTGCGGAATACGATGGCAAAGACGCCATCGGCTTTATTAAGCTGCTGGGCCTTCCAATGAAGGTGCATGCGATGGTGAATAAGCAAAAGTAGCCGTTGTGCTCGTACTTCTAGGGCATAGACTTTCGCCTTAGAGAATATATTGCCTTTCCAAGGACTATAAGTAGATTTTTATGGTTCTTGCTACGCACTATATAGTGGTATAATTCCTTATTAAAGCTTCGAGGCGTTTACTTTAATAAGCGGGAGTCCTATTAAAGTTGGCTTTAATAAGAGTGGTTTTCAGATGTCGTCGGCTCAGGGCAGTGGTCTTACTTCGGTGTTCGGATGCTGGAACGCGACTTTGATGTAAATGCCCCCGGAAATCTGGTGGCGATTGGCGGCGGCATGCACGCTTTTGTCCCGGCCCCGCTGCCGCCGAAGTGTATTCGCAGTGACGCCACCAGCCGTGCCGCCGAGGATGCCGTTAATGCCATAGGCGAACTGCGCGGCATGACGATGGGAAGCACAGCTTTCATTGGAACGGATAATCTTATCAGGCCGCTGCTGCGGCGCGAGGCCGTACTTTCAAGCAAGATCGAGGGAACTGTCTCAACCCTTCAGGATCTGTTTCGATATGAAGCCGCGCCCAGCCGCCATGACTTTCCAGATGATATTAAGGAAGTGGTCAACTACGGTACTGCTGTAAACCTCGGTCTTGACGCAATAAAAGATGCTCCTCAAATCACAGCACATCTCATTCGCAGCCTGCACCAAAAACTGATGGCCGCTGTGCGTGGCAGTGAGGCGGAGCCAGGTAATTTTAGGAACCGGCAGGTGTTTATCGGATCGCCTGGCGTAAACGACCTGCAGGCGGCTCGTTTTGTGCCGCCACCACCGCTGGAAGTTCCGCCTTTGATGGATCAGCTTTTACGGTACATCAACGCCTTAGACCAGTACTCACGGTTGGAAGCCATTGCGCTGGCGCACTATCAATTTGAAACCATTCACCCGTTTCTGGACGGCAATGGGCGCATCGGCCGGCTGCTGATTACGCTCATGCTTGGCACGACAGGGCTGTTGGCAAAACCCCTGTTGCACTTAAGCGCCTTCTTTGAAAGCGATCGCCAGGAGTACTACGACCGCCTGCTTGGCGTAAGCCAGCGCGGCGATTGGGACGGCTGGCTGCACTATTTTTTTCGCGGTGCTGCACTTGCGGCCGACGACGTAAAGGCTCGCATCGCCGCGGCCGCAAAAATGCGTACCGATATTCTTAGCGCCTTGCGGGCAAAGTCCGGCCGCCTTTCAATTGCGGCGCCCGACCTGCTCGATGAGATATTCAGAAATCCTTATGTCTCCGTTAGCAAGGCAGCCCGCGCCATTGACCGAACCATACCCGCGACACAGAAACTTCTCGATCTATTCGTGTCTGCGGGCGTTGTGATCAAGGCGTCGGCGGGGCAACGCAATCGGCTCTACGTTGCCAACAAGATTCTCAAAATATATGAGTGATGGGGTGCCCGCATGCCGCTCCAAAGAGCATGGTCCGCGCAAAGCTATGGAGACTTACGAGATGAGGCATGACGCATTCCAGCCCGCCGCTCCACAAGAATCGAGGATATCCCCTGAACCGCGCTGGCCGGCTATCGTCGCCGTGCTGGCGGCGGGGGCGGTATTTGCCGCTTTGCCGTCCCATCTGGTTGTCGGCCCGCGCTGGCTGGGGCTTTCAGTCGTGGCCTTGCTTACTATTCCCTACGCTCTGCTCAACCGGCGCGGCGTGGTGCAGGTCGCGCGGGTACTGGGCTATGTCATTTCTGCGGTGCTGACGCTATTTTTGCTTGCGTCGCTTTTTCTGCTGGTGCGGGCCATGCTGCGGCACCAAGGCTCGCCGGGCCAAATGCTGGCCTCGGCCGGTTGTCTCTGGGCGGCCAACATTTTGGTATTCGCACTCTGGTACTGGCGGCTTGATGCCGGCGGGCCACACGCCCGCGAAGCCCGCGGCCCCCACGAGATGGGAGCGTTTTTATTTCCGCAGATGACCATGCGCGGCCATCCGGCGGCCAACTGGCGGCCTGAGTTTATTGATTATCTGTTTTTAGCCTTCAACACCAGCACGGCATTTTCACCCACTGATACGGCCATTCTTTCGCGTTGGGGCAAAGCGCTTATTATGCTTCAATCGCTGATGTCGCTTACCATAGTCGCTCTGCTGGCCGCACGGGCTGTGAATATTTTATAGGTCAACCGCGGCAAGGCCGCGACGCGCCGGGCCGATCGCAGAAGTCTCCGCTCAACCGAGAGTTCAAGGTATTGTATCAAGCTCATTTATGCCACAGCCGTTGCCGCGGCAATGGGCGTTTCGCTTGAAAGGTAATCAAATAGATTTGGCTCGTGTACCGGAGTCTGACAGCCGGGGCAATACCAGCTCCAGGTGCCGTCGCGGCCGCTGCGGTCGCTGACGATGGTGCTGTTGCAGGCCGCACAGCGCTGGCCCGCCCGGTCGTAAACGAGGCCCGGCGGCGGGGTTTCTTCATGCAGGCGGTGATGCCGCAGCGCCGAACCCAATACGGCGATAATCGCGGCGGCCAGCCGCCGGCGCGCTGCCTCATCTAACTGCCCCACGGCCGTGCCGGGGGCGATGCGCGCAGCGTATAAAATTTCGCACTTGCTGCGGTTGCCGATGCCGGCGATTCTCCGCTGATTCAGCAGCGATCGCGCTATGGGCGCATGCCACGCCCGTGCCAGGCATCGCGCCAGCGCGGCGGCATCCAGAGGAGTGCTGAGCGGGTCCGGCCCCAGGTCGCGCAGCTCGGCGATTTGCCACATGGTTTGTGTATTTGTTGTAAGCAGAAGCGGCTTGCCGACAAGCTGCACCCGAAAGCTGTTAAGCACCGTCAGCGAAAGCAGCTTTCGCCCGCCAATCGCGGGCTGCCCGTCGCTTTTTTTGGCGATGGGCACAATATCCCAGCGCCACGGGCCGGTTGGCTCAAGCAGCCACGAGACGCCATGGTCAAAATGCCATATCAACCAGCGTCCATGTGATGTAATTTGTTTAACGCTCCGTCCCGCACAATGTTTGAGCACCACATTGGCCTGCCAGCGGTTGGCGGGGGTATCCACGCGATCAATAACTTTGCCCGCCAGCGCCCGATTCAGGCGTTCAGCTGATGCTCGAATTTGCGGCCCTTCCATGAGCGTTATCCTCCGGTTGCGCGAACCAGTGTTTTCCCGATGTCGGCCGGCGAGTCGGTGGTGTGAATACCCGCGGCCCGCATGGCCTGTATTTTACTCTCTGCGGTGCCCTCACCGCCACTGATGATGGCCCCGGCATGCCCCATGCGTTTGCCCGGTGGGGCGGTGCGCCCGGCGATAAAGCCCACCACCGGCTTGGTTACATGCTTTTTAACAAACTCGGCGGCGGTTTCTTCGGCGGTTCCGCCGATTTCGCCGATCATCACAATCGCTTCGGTTTCAGGGTCATCCTGAAACGCCCGGAGCACATCCACAAAATCCATTCCCTTTACCGGATCACCCCCGATGCCGACGCATGTACTCTGGCTCCACCCAAGCTGGCTTGTCTGCCACACCGCTTCATAGGTAAGCGTGCCCGAACGGCTCACAATACCCACCGCCCGCTTGCCGCTGGTGCGCGGCGTATGAATGTAACCGGGCATGATGCCGATTTTACATTCGCCCGGCGTAATAACACCCGGGCAGTTGGGGCCTACCAGCGTTACTTTGCCCGCAAAGTCGGCCAGGTACTTTTTGGCCCGAACCATGTCAAGCACCGGAATGCCCTCGGTAATGGCGACAATCAGCCGAATGCCCGCATCCGCGGCCTCGCAGATGGCGTCGGCGGCAAATGGCGGCGGTACAAAAATCATGGTGGCGTCGGCGCCGGTGGCTTTAACGGCCTGTTCCACAGTGTCAAAAATCGGCAGGCCGTTGGCGTCTTTTGTGCCGCCTTTGCCGGGGCTTGTGCCGCCGACCATTTTAGTTCCGTAATCCAGGCAACCTTTGGTATGAAACGCCCCGCCGCCGCTGCCGGTAATACCCTGGCAAATCACGCGGGTGTTTTTATCAACGAGAATAGACATGGCTTAAACCTTTACTCTTAAAACTTCAGGCCGCTGTTTCGCCGCAGCCACGCTTATCGTCGCCTGCGATGGCGGCTTGGTCATTATGCCGCGCGGGTGGCGGCGACAATTTGTCTGGCGGCATCATTTAAATCGGCGGCGGTTTTGAGCGTCGGCAATTCGCCGCGGGCTCCGGCGAGAATCTCGCGGGCCTTTTCCACATTGGTGCCTTCCAGCCGCACCACCACCGGCACCTTAAAGCCCACTTCACGGCCGGCATGAATCAGCGCCTCGGCAATGAGGTCGCACCGTGCAATGCCGCCGAAAATATTCACCAACACGCCGCGCACTTTTTTGTCGCTTAGCAGAATGCGAAACGCTTCGACCGCTCCCTCCGCCTTCACGCCGCCTCCCACATCCAGAAAGTTGGCGGGTTTGCCGCCATGCAGTTGCACCACATCCATGGTGGCCATGGCCAGGCCTGCCCCGTTAACGAGGCACGCGATATCGCCATCAAGCTTGATGTAATTGAGATTGGCCTTGGCAGCGCGAACTTCCAGCGGATCATTCTCCGCAGGGTCGGCCAAGGCGGCGATATCCGCATGGCGAAACAGTGCGTTGTCGTCAAAGTTTATTTTGGCGTCTATCGCCAGCAACTGGCCATCTTTGGTAAGCACCAGGGGGTTGATTTCTGCAATGGAGCAGTCGTACCGCACAAATACATCAGCAAGCTTGAGCAGTATGCCGGCCATTACGCCCGCCTGTTTGCCTGTAAAGCCCAGCCGGGCGGCCACGCGCCTCGCCTGAAACGGCTGCAGGCCCAGCGTAGGATGCAGCGGCTCTTTGATAATGGCTTGCGGATTGCTGTGGGCCACCTGTTCAATTTCAACACCGCCCTGTGCCGATGCGATCACCGATGCGGTGCTTTTGGCGCGGTCCAGCACCAGGCCGACATAATACTCATGGGCAATATCCACAGCGCCGGCAACCAGCAGCTTGGTCGCCGCAACGCCTTCCGGCCCGGTCTGCGGCGAAACCATGCGGTTATTGAGCATAAACTCGGCCGCCGCGCGGGCCTCGGCCGCCGATTTAACCAACTTCACAAAACCTGCTTTGCCCCGGCCGCCGGCAAAGACCTGTGCTTTAATAACCTGTACCGGCATGCCATTGGCGATAAAAGCTTCTTCAGCGGCAGCCGCGGTTTCAACCACCTTGGCCGGCGGCACCGGCACGCCTGCCTTGGCAAGCAAATCGCGCGCCTGATATTCATGTATCTTCATGCAAACTCCTCGAATGCCCGCAAGCCGGGCGAAACAACGTACCGTCAGAAGATAATGGATAATGGTTAAAAGATAAACCGTCGCCGGCATTGCATGAGCCGGTTGCGTTGTCTTAAACCGCTTGACTGAAGCTGATTTGTGCAGAGGCGGTGAAAGGCGTTACCCGCAGATGTGAGGCATCAGGTCGTTTTATTACGTTTAAATAAGGGCGGGTTG
>JAJXZA010000288.1 GCA_021780285.1 Planctomycetota bacterium | reverse complement strand
GACCACGGCTCTGCGCCTGCGCGACACAGATGTGGCCAAGTTTGCTGCTTGATGCATGCGAAATATTCTTGCTAAGAAAACAAGATGTTACAGGTGTGCAATGCAGGGGTTTTTTTATTACGGGGCGCTGCGCGACGGGGGTTAACCGCATCCCGATAGAAGGTGTTCGGCTGTTGCTGCAGCGAGCCAAAGGCCGCCGGTGAGGTGCGGGGTGATTGATCACGACTTAAATAAATTTTTCAGTTTTGCAAAAAAAGTGGGCGAACGCATGTAATTTAGATGCTTGCCCCACTTATCTTCGGCTGTATATTTGCGGTCCGCGGCGGCGGCTTGTTCGCGCATAACCGCCAGAACACGGGCGTCTTCATCGGCTTCGAGCCAAAAGCCGTGATCCGGGCAATAATCGAGCTGTAAATTGCAGAAGCGATAATCAAACTGCTTGAGTGCTGCGGAGCAAACCGGGCAATGGAGTTGCGTGGCGCGAGTTACCAGAAAAAGCGACCCTGTCTTGGCTTGCGGGTCTATTGCGAGGTCTTCAAACTGATCTAATTCGGATGGCGAAAACCAAATGCCGTTGCATTTGGGGCACGCGTGCGCCTCAATGCCGCGATCATTTCGTGGTTGAAGATCAAGATTGCAGTGCGGACATTTCATCGAGACATTTTATAACGCATGCCAAGGCTGGTTGCAAGGTGACCCGATGTCGCGGCGCAGCAATTTGAACGTATAATCAGGCGTATGACGACTGAATCAGGCGAATATATCGTTGGCGCATACCTTCAACATTTCTATGGCTGCGATCTTGTTTTATATAACCAGCGGCTTAAGGGCGGGAAATTAGCTGGGCTGCTTGAATTGGACGTGGTGGGTGTCAGCCTCCAGAAGCAGGAGGCTTACCTTTGCGAAGTAACCACGCACATCCTCGGGATGCTTATCAAAAACCGCACTGCTACTATCAAAAAGGTTAAGCAGAAGTACATGGCACAACAGGCGTATGCCAAGGAAAATTTGGAAAAGTTTAACGTGCGGTACATGCTCTGGTCACCCGTAGTGAAGGACAAGAAAATGATCGCGTCTTTGCATGAGATGCGCGGTTTGCAGATTGTTATTAATGGCGAGTATAAGAAACGCGTAGAGCAGCTTCGAGAGTTGGCCGCGAAACGTACACATGATATGGGCAACCCGTTCATGAGAACAATGCAGATACTCTCGCGCCTTCGAGACGATTAGTGTCTTAGGTTCGCATACAGTCGGTTTGCCTTGACACCCTTAATCTTTATTAACATACGATTATTGCCCGCACGGATATTCTTGCGGAGCGGCTCCTGAATTTGTGGCCACGAGACCGATAGCGTCTGACGAGCGGACAATAACTGTCCGCAGCAGCAGTTACCGTTGCAGCATGAATATTTCCACTGCAATCATACTGGGCATCTGCTACGACACGCATGGCGAAATGCTACCGACCTGGCCGGGGCGGCGGCTGGCGGCGGTTCTTCATGCCGGCGATATTTATGATTCGCCAACGCTCGTTCTTCCTGAAAATTATGTGAACCCGCGCGCGTGGGTTGCTGCGCTGGGTGTGCCAGTGCTGGCGGTTCGCGGTAATCAGGCCGATTCCTTGGCGACAATGTTCTCCAACGCTGCGATTAACTCAGGCAGGTCATTCTGTAGAACCGTCCATACCATATCAAGATTGATGGCGTCGTAGCCGTGAATCAAACGGCTGCGCAGACCGATGGCGTCGCGCCAGGGCACCTCCGGGTGCCGTAGGCGAAATTCGTCGGGTACGCGTGCCGCAGCTTCTCCAACGACTTCCAAGAGGCGCAGCTCAGAAAGATTTAACATGCGGTCGGTGTCCAAATCAGCGCGCTTGCGGCCACGAGCCATTGTCGCCGCCTCGCGGGCATGGTCGAGCATCTGGCGGATGGACACAAGTGGATCATGCCGCGACATACACCGGCTCCGCTTCGCCAAGCACACGATCACGGAAATACGGGCTAAGATCGGCGGCGGTGTTCAGGTCCACGCGCCGGCCAAGAATTGCGGTCAATTCATCTTGCATGGCGAAAAACGCCAGCCCCGGCTGATGGCCCGGCGCGAAATCCACCAGTACATCTACATCGCTGTGATCGGTGAAATCGTCGCGTAAAACGGAACCGAACAGGGCCAGCCTGCGGATGTGGTGGCGTAGGCAGAATGCCGCAATTTCCGGGGTTTTTATCCGAGGTTTGACCGCCATGGAATCTCCATCACGTTCTTCACTCACACCAATATAACTTTGGTACATGAGCACGCCAAGGGGTAAGGCTGTCAGCGGCCGGCACCCGGGTCTGCCAATTTTTCTGGCGTCATGCGAAAATCAATGACGGCAATGCTGTCATGGTGCGGGTGGGATGTTGGGCGCGACCCACGGTCGCGGCTTTATGGGTTGGTATACGGACCAAATGAATAAACAATGTCCGACTGTATTGGGCCTATGCCGCTTTTTTTGGCAGACCCCCGGCACCCGGATCATAACTGTCCGAACCTGTTTGTAAAATAATGGCATGGCAAACGCGGCATGGCATTTGTTTAGAGACGCATGGCGAAGCGCTGCCGACATGGCCGGGGCGACGGGTGTCGGCTGCACCGCCGCGGTTAACCTGTCGCGCGGCTAAAACTGGTAGCCAATCTGCAGGCCGAAGGAGTTTTCGGTTAATTCGGCGCTGGTGTTGCCCATGCCGGGTTGCAGCGGTCCGCCGTTGATGGTGGCGCTAAACGCGTGCATATACGCTTCGGTAAGGCTCCAGTTCATGGGGAGTTGCTCGGTGGCACCGATGGTAATGGTGTTGTCTACGCATGCCGGCAGCAGCAGGTTCATGGGGGTATCGGCATCGCCAATGGGGCAACTCGCCCAGGAATAGCCGCCGCGGATCGCGAGCCATTTGAAAACCTGGTATTGCATGCCGATGTTGAACACAAACTGATCATGCCAATGCGTGTTCATGGTGACGCTGCTGGTGCCGTCCCAAGGCCCGTAAATCGTCATGTGATTGAGTGTGCCGCTCCAGTTGATCCATTGGCCTTCCAAGCTGATAAGCCACTGGCGGGTTGGATGAAACGCCACACCGGCCGATATCTGCTGCGGGTAATTGAGCGTCGTTGAGTATTGGCCGGCGTTGCCTGCGACGCCGCCAAAGTTTTCGGATGTTTCCTGCCAGGTCAGCGCATTAAAATAAGTGGGCATGCGGTACATCAGGCCCAACGTCACATACCTGTTGACGCGGTGCAGCACCCCTAACGACGCCCCAAAGCCGAAGGCGGTGGACGGGCTTGAAAGATTTAAACCCACGCCGTTGAATGTTTGCTGCAGGGCAACCTGTTCCAGCGAGACATTGAGCGCTACGCCGAAAGCCCAGTCGCGTGTAGGCCGCCATGCCAGCGCCGGCGACATCGAAAAGAATTGAATATTACTGTAAGCCTGCACGGTAGCCCCCGGTACCGACTGCAGGAAGTTAACCCCCATGCCGGAGGTGGCGAACATGCCGCCGCCAAAATAAAAATGCTTGCCAAACGCGGGCGCCACCCAGCCAACCGACGGCACACCGTAAATGTTGTCGTGGCTGCCGATGGGGCCGAAGCCGAAGTTGTCGGTGCGGGTGGGATTAAACCATTCGGCTGAAAAAGCGGCCTGGGATGGAATCCATGCGACGCCGGCAGGATTGGTGATGGCCGTCATCGGGTCGCCTGGCGCAGCTACGTCTGCGCCTGCCAAACCCATCTCGTACTGGCCTATGCCGACAAGCTGGTAGCCGTCCGTGGCATAGGCTGCGGGGCTGAAGGCCGCTCCGGCTGCCG
Source organism: Planctomycetota bacterium (assembly GCA_021780285.1). GTDB lineage: Bacteria > Planctomycetota > Phycisphaerae > WQYP01 > WQYP01 > JABEVB01. The sequence goes on along the minus strand of JAJXZA010000288.1, from coordinate 3,273 downwards.
TTGTTGCTAATAAAACCAGTCCGATCTTTGAGAACATAGCCTTAGACATAAAGCCTCCTGCGGCAAAAAAAAGATGTACACACAACAATGTGTGAAACTTTTCACAATCATCGCTGCAATGAGTCATACCAGCATCAGGAAAACGCCGCGATTTGGCGTAGGTGATTGTGCCCTATTTTGAATCAGCATTTAGCTTAGGGGCCGCACAAAAATAACTTCACGCTTTCTGGCTAGTGTTTTTGGCCGCGGGCTTCGCTCGTCGCTCCTTACAGACCCATTGGCAGGGTATGCGCGTCGCTCACGCCTCGCCGACGGCCAAAATTCCTGCGCCGTAAAACATGCATTAAGTTTTGCCCGGCCCCTTATAATCTGACGACGCGGTATTTTGCGGCGACTGGGGCACGGCTGCCGCGGTTAAATCGTGAAAAAATGCACGAATTGCCCGCCAAACTATGCCCTTTGCGCTTTGACTTGGGCTGTTTCGTGCTACAATACTTCCATGCTCGGCCACGGACGGCTGAGCGACACAGCAAATCGAGGTTGCGATGGCGACGAAATCAGGGAAGAAGTCGGGCCACGTTTGGCGCATTATATTGATCAGCCTGGCATGGGCGGCGTGGGTGTTTTTAACGCTGGCCTGCGTGAGTTTTCGCGCATCAGACCCTACCAACAGCGCTGCGAGTCCTATTTACTACGCTCATAATGCCGGCGTGCATAACTGGTGCGGGCCGGTGGGCGCGGACCTTGCTTTTTTCATTTTTAACACGTTTGGCCCCGGCGCTTTAATTGGTTTGGTTATGCTGGCGGCCGTGCTTATTGTCTGGACGTTTGGCCGGCATGTGCACCAACTTACGCTGCGCCTCATTGGCGGGGCCATTTTGGTGGTGGTGGTCAGCGGCATGACCAGCCTGATCAACTTTGGCCGCGACCTGCCTGCCGGGGCGGGCGGTTTGCTCGGCGCTGCCATCGGCCACTTTTTAAAACGCGAGTTTAATTACCTGGGCGCAGCGCTCATTTTGGCGCTCGGCCTGGTGGTGGGCCTGCTGCTGGCGGTAGATGAAATCGTGCTGGCGTTGCCGGGGCTTATTGCCCGCGGCTTCAAGAAGATGCCCGCCGAGCAGGTGGTGGATGTCGCAGGCGGTGCGGCTGTGGCTGTTGGCGGCGGCTTGGCTGGCGCGTTGAAAACGTTGGCGGAGAAAATCTTTAAGCCCTCGCCTCGGCCCGCCGGGGCCGCTGCCGGCCGCAAAGCCTCCAGTCGCGTGCGCGCCAACCCCGAAGCCGCAAGCCCAGTCGTAGACGCCGCCGCCTCGGCTGCCAAGCCACAGGATGCAACCCCGGCTGAAAGCAGCCCCGCACCCATACCCGCACCCGCAAAGCGCGCCGAGCCTATTGTTCGCAAGCCCAGGCTTCCGGCCATTGAACCCATGCTGCCCTTTAAGGCTCCATCGCCCCAAAAGCAGGACCTCGGCAATTACCGATTGCCCGGCCTCGAACTGCTTGATGAAGCCGAGCCGGTGGTCAACGATGGGCAGGAAGATGTCGTCCGCGAAAAAGCCCGTGTGCTTGAGGGGTGCCTTACCAGCTTCGGCATAGACGCCAAAGTTGTGGCCATAGACACCGGCCCTGTTGTCACGCTTTACGAGCTGGAACTTGCCCCCGGCATTAAAAGCTCGCAGGTGGCGGCCTTGCACAAAGACATTGCCCGCTCGCTTATGAGTCCGCCCGTTCGCATTATTGATAACATTCCCGGCAAGTCTACCATGGGCATTGAAGCGCCCAATACCGACAAAGAAAAAGTGCGCCTGCGCGAACTCATGCAGCTTGGCCACGACCGCATCAACAAAATGGCCCTGCCCATGTGCCTCGGTAAAGATGCCTCCGGCAACCCGCTTATTGAAGACCTTGCCGCAATGCCGCACCTGCTTATTGCCGGCACCACGGGGTCGGGCAAGTCGGTGTGCATAAACTCCATCATCATGACGCTGCTGCTTACCCAGCGGCCCGACCACGTCAAACTGATTATGGTAGACCCTAAAATGGTGGAAATGCAGGACTACAAACAGATTCCGCACCTGATGGCTCCCATTATTGACGACATGGCCAAGGCCGAAGGCGTGCTCGAATGGGCCACCGAAAAAATGGATGAGCGCTACCAAATTCTCGCCGAGGCCGGCGTGCGGCACATCAAGCAGTTTAACAAGCTCTCGCGCGAGCAAATTGTCGAAGCGTTTAAGCCCGCCACACCCGATGAAGAGGCCCGCCTGCTGTACCATATGCCTTACATTGTGATCATCATTGATGAACTCGCCGATTTGATGATGACCAGCAAAGAAGTTGAAGGGCATATTGTGCGCATCGCCCAAAAGGCGCGGGCGGTGGGCATTCACCTGCTGCTGGCCACGCAGCGACCCGAGGCGCAGGTTGTGACCGGCCTGATTAAATCAAACATGCCGGGGCGCATTTGCTTTCAGGTGCGTTCGCGCATTGACTCACGCATTATGCTGGACCAGTCGGGCGGCGAACTGCTGCTGGGCCAGGGCGACTTGCTGATGCTGCGGCCCAGCGGCGGCTCGCTGCTGCGTGGGCAGGGTGCCTTTGTATCGGATGAAGAAATCAAAAAAGTTTGCCGCTTCTTAAGCGACATTGCCCAGCCCGAATATCATCCCGAGCTTATGCAACTCGGCGCCCCCAAGGGGCTGGCCGAGGCTGAAAAGGACGAGTTTTTCGACAAGGCAGTAGAGATTATTCTCGAAACGCAGCGTGGCTCGGTAAGCCTGCTGCAGCGGCACCTCACGATAGGCTATTCGCGTGCAAGCCGCATTATGGAGCAAATGCGGGCCATGGGCATTGTGGGCGAGTACAAAGGCAGCCAGGCCAGCGAAGTGCTGATGACGCGCGACCAGTGGGATGCCTATCGCGATTCGCAGCGAGCCGGCGCGTTGCCGCCAGCCGAAGAACCCGCAACCGATGCCGTTGACGAAGCGCATTAAATGCCGATCGCTGTCGCGGCGTTTTTGGCGGGATATTTGGGCTGGAGAACTGCAGTGCGGCCTTATGGCGTGGTCGTTGCCGGTTGCGCCGTATACATTGCAGCACGGCCAATATTTGAAGCAAAATTGAACGTCACCCAACAACGAGCCACGCGGTTAACCCGGATATTTCATAGGTTTTAGCCAGAGGTAGTCCGACGGCGATGGCCGGGGGTAATTCCGGCCGAATTTTTCGATTGGACGCGTTTGGCGCGTAGCACTCCCGGCCCCCCAACATCTTTAC
>JAJXZA010000391.1 GCA_021780285.1 Planctomycetota bacterium | reverse complement strand
GACACCAACTTACAACAAATTGGCACCGCTGCAGCCTTCGACGCCATACGCCAATACAATTTTGTGAATTTTGAGGACGAGACAACGCAACCGGCTCGGCCGTTTTGCGGCGAGGCAACCGTGCCCACACCCCGTGCCATTGGGCAATGCGAGTTGCAGGCGCGGCGACCCACCGGTCAACGCATTCAGCTTCAGCGAAATAAGCGGTTTAAGCGAATAACCGAGCAACCAATCAGTTGCGAGGCTTTTACGTTGCTATTGCAGTTCGACATGTGCACCATGGGCTATGCTTTATACGGCACCACCTGCGGCCTTATAGCCATCCACAACCACGTCCAGCTTGCCTGTTTCCGGGTGGATAATAAGCCCATGCACCGGCAGCTTTTGGGGCAGCAACGGATGCGTCCGAATCATTTCGACACTCTGTTGAACTCCATCCTGCACCTGATCAAACCCGACGAGCCATCGCTCAAGTTCGATGCCGGCATGCTTAAGCATGGTAATGGTATCGGGCGATACGCCTGCCGCCAGGGCCTTGTCAAGAATGTCGCGGCATGAAAGTCCCGTCATGCCGCAGCCATGATGCCCCACCACCGCAATTTCGTGAACATCTAAACTGTACACGGCGACCAAAATACTTCGCATAACGCTTCCAAACGGATGCGTCACCAGAGCGCCGGCGTTTTTTATTATTTTTACATCCCCATTGCGAAAATCCATGGCACGGGGCAACAGTTCCACCAATCGCGTGTCCATGCAGGTAAGAATGAGCAGCTTTTTATTCGGTAGCGCGTTGGTAAGAAACGGCTCGTAGGCCTTTTCGGCCACAAACCGCTTGTTAAAATTGAGAATGCCGTCGAGCAAATTCATGGCTTGATGGTCGCACAGGCGGGCTATAATGGCAAGTGAACAGCTCTACTCATTGCGACGAAATTACTTTTTGGTATCCGCAAGATAGCAGGCCGCCAGTCATTAGGCTGCCGACATACTGCGTGGGCGACGTACATAAACCCACCCACCGTCTAGGTCTGGCAATCACAGCAATAGGTATTTTCTACTCGGTGGCTGAGGCAATTACAGGCCCGCGCGCCAGGGTGATCACCATCATCTGCGGCGGGCAAAACATCCGCACTCGAAGCGCCGCTTTGCCCATGCCGCGGCTTACCACCAGCCAGGTGTTGTCCACCCGGTTAACACCCGCACACATTTCACGCGGTAAAGAATCATGGCGGATAATCGGCCGGCCATCGGGATAGCATATCTGCCCGCCATGGGTATGCCCCGCCAAACAAACGTCCACCCGCGCGGCTGCGGCCGCGTGCACCAAATCCGGGTAATGCAGGAGCATAATTTTACAGTCATCCGCATGTACATTGCGCAGCGCAGCAGGAATGTCGGTATCAATGCGCCGATGTTGTGCGATACCAACCAGGGCCAGCCGTTCACCACCGCGTTTGAGGATTACAGCTTCGTTGCATAACTGCCGCAGGCCAAACTGTGTCAGCGCCGGGCCAAGCTCCGGGGAGTCGTGGTTGCCCAAAATAAAGTAAATGCCCAGTTCGGGGCTTATGCCTTCAAGTAACCGCAGTACATTGGGGAGTGTTTGCCGCCACAGCCATGCTCTGTGGGCCAAATCACCAGTTATAACCAGCACATCGCACTTCAACCGCGTCAGAGCGAGTTTCCAGTCGGAAAGGCGGCTATTCCAGTAGGTAAGATGCAGATCAGACAAATGCACAATGCGCATGCCATCAAAAGCCCCCGGCAGTCGAGGCACCGGCAATTCTATTTCATCAAGAATTGGCGAACGACTAGGCTTGGAACGCATCATAAGGACTCTCTGGAGGGCCGGCAGTTTCTGCTGCGGTGGCGAGTGTTTCGTCAAAAGTCTCTGTCACGCGGCGCGTGAAGGCAGAGGCGTAGCGTTTACGCATCACAACGAATTCGATCATAGCCGGATTTATGGGATGGTATCAAATGACAATACGCGGCGCGCAATCGGATATTGAGCCGCAAGCTGAACGGGGAGCCGTTGGTGGAGGGGGCGACCGGGCAGGCTGAAACTGCCCGTCGTGGCCTTCTACCAGACGTGCTACCTCAACCAACTGGAAACCGATCGAACGATCTGTTTTACTGGAACTCATGAGGACGACCTTCGATACAGGCGGTACTTTTCGCCTCTGGAACATCCACAGGCAACTCAACGCATTTTGAGGCATCCTAGTGTACTGTCCCTAACGGACGTTTACAGTTGCTGGCCGTCATGGTTCGCGGAGCACACGGCGTCGATAGCCCGCTTGGGCCAGAATATTTGAAAAAACTGTGAAGTGCATATCGTAAATCTTCCTCTGGGACACTACACTAGCTTTTTTTACCTCTTTTGACTGTAGCCAACTCTGCGGCAAAAATCGCCGCGCAGCGCCTTAAAACCAAAAAACTCTGCGTGCATCTGCCTTGAGGCAGGGATGCCGAAATCTTCCGGCGCGGGCCGGGACAGGCCTCTGCGGTAAGGAACCGCCAATCGGGATACTTTCTAACATCTCGATCTACTCTCTCGCCACCCACCGGCACGCCAATGCAAACGCAAACGCGCCGGGGTGGCACGAATGCCCTTCCGGTGGTACGATTCATGTTTTGGAATTGCGAGGTATCGAGATGCCCTCTTTTATAACGGTTTCATCATTATTGACCCTGCACGCGATTGACCGCGATACGGTTGAGTTTCAACGGCAACTGGAGTCGGTCCTGAAAAATCAGGTTTCACTCAAGAGCCGGCTTGACGAATTCCAGCGTGTGCTGGGCGAACAGGAGGCCGGCCTCAAAAAGCTGAAGGTCGCCGAAGCCTCGGCCATGAGCGACATTGAGGCCCGCAACACCCACATCAACAAACTCCGCGAAACACTTAACACCACCCGCACCAACAAAGAGTACACCCCGCTGCTGGTTGAAATATCCGCTGAAAAGGCTGAAGTCGCCAAGCTTGAAACCGCCTGCGAACAAATCATGGAGCAGCAGCAGCAGCTTTCCAAAGCCATCGAAGCCACTCAAAAACAAATTGCCGACCTGCAGGCCACGCTCAGCGCCATGCAATCACAAAGCGCCCAGCGCGTTCAAGAACTTGAGGCGAAGCTAAAGGCCCTGGCGGATAAACGCGCTTCAGCGGCGGCGCTCGTCCCCAAAGAAGCCATCCGACAGTACGATCGGCTATGTCAGAAGTACCCCGGCGACGCCTTGGCTGTCGTGGAGTTTGCTGAAAACGATATGGAAAGCATTTCCTGCGGCGGCTGCTTTATGAACCTGAGCATCGAGGATGTCAACTTGCTTCGCGGACGCGATGAAGTACGGCGCTGCAACTCCTGCGGACGCATTTTATATCTTCTAGACATGGCCCCGCAGGCACAAACGGCTTGAACAAAGACCGGTACCGGTCAATGCGGCGGCTTCTGCCATTGCTGATATTACTCCCGGCTTGGAATCAACGTGCTTCATGGAAAAAACTCCAGCTTTTCAACTCAACTTTGATGGTGGATCGCGCGGCAACCCCGGTCCGGCGGGCATTGGTTTTACCATAGTAGACGCCCACGGAAACGTGGTGGATGAAGTAGGCGAGTTCATCGGCCGATGCACCAACAACGTGGCTGAATACACCGCCCTGGTTAAAGGTCTTGAGGCCGCCATTCAACGCGGGATTAAGCACTTGATCATACGGGCCGACAGCGAACTGGTGGTAAGGCAAATACAAGGCATCTACCGAGTAAAACATCCCGATCTTAAGCCGCTGCATGCCCGGGCGGTGCAACTGCTTGCCAAAATACCAACCTGGTCGTTTGGGCATGTTTACCGCGAAGCCAACAGCCGGGCCGACCAACTCGCCAACATGGCCATGGACCGCCAGACACGCATTGCATTCTCTGCACCATTATCGCAAGCAAATTAGCGCCGGGGCTGCGGCACAGCAAAACAGCAATGCGCACTCTTGGCGTCGAATAATGTCGCTCCAAACGCATGCCGCAGATAATCATAATGTTATCGTTGCACACGAAAGACACTGCTGTTCAAGTGTACAATGGCGCGATGATAGCCTATTATTTTACCAGCTTAGGTTTGTCCGCTTCAATTATAAGGGAGTATCGGTGGCACAAGTTATCATTCGCAGAACATCATCGGTCCTCACTTTATTTGCCGCAACCGCCTTGTTCGGCATAGCGGCATGGGCCAACGGGGTACCCGGCCAGCCCACCGCGCCACACCGCTATCTGCCTGCCAAAGCCAACGACGCTATCTACCATAAGCACTGGATTGACCTGAATAAAAATGGCCGCGAAGACCCTTACGAAAATCCCGCCCTTTCACCCGGTTCCCGCGCCAAAGACCTGCTTAGTCGCATGACGCTGGCTGAAAAAATCGGGCAGCTTGAGCAAGCTCCGCTGCCGTCGGCTCTGACCCCGGCAATGGCGCAGGAGCTTAAGGCTGGGAAATGGGGTTCGGTGCTGGGCTATAGCGGCTCCGGTGAAGCCAATGTCGCGCTTCGCAACAAAATTCAGCAAATTGCCGTCGAAAAAAGCCGCCTGGGCATTCCCCTGATTATGGGCTTTGACGTTATTCACGGCTTTCGCACGGAGTTTCCGATTCCACTGGCAATGTCGTGCAGTTGGGACCCGGCCCTCGTCGAGGCCTGTCAGCACATCGCCGCCCATGAGGCATACGCCGCGGGGTTAGATTGGGCATTCAGCCCCATGATAGACATTGCCCGCGACGCCCGCTGGGGCCGCATTGCCGAAGGTAACGGCGTAGACCCTCTGCTCGACTCTCAAATGGCGGCGGCGGCTGTTCGAGGCTTTCAGGCGTCGGGCCGCTTCGCCGCTTGCCTTAAGCACTATGTTGGCTACGGCAATGTTGAAGGCGGACGAGATTATTCTCAAACCGATATGTCGCGCTTTACGCTGCGAAACTATTACCTGCCACCGTTTGGAGCGGCCGTCAAAGCCGGCGCTCTGACATTAATGAGCGCCTTCAACGCCATTGGCGGTGTGCCGTCGTCGGGCAATCACTTCACGCTTACCGATGTGCTTCGGCGGCAGTGGCACTTCAAGGGTTTTGTTGTCAGCGATTGGCAGTCTATCAGCCAGATGCAGGCGTGGGGATACGCCCATTCACGCCCACAGGCCGCCCGCGAAGCAATTCATGCCGGCGTAGATATGGAAATGGTCAGCCAAACCTATCGCACCCTGGCGGCCCAGGTAAAATCCGGCAAAGTGCCGTTGCGTTGGATCAACCGCGCCGTAGAGCACATTTTGTTTGTCAAATTCAAACTGGGCTTGTTTGATCACCCTTACCGCAACCCGGCCCATGAACCCGGCTCTTACCTCACATCGCCAGATCGCAAGACGGCGCTGCGGGCCGCGGAAGAATCGTGCGTGCTGCTGCAAAACGCCCATCAGACACTGCCGCTGCACGCATCAACGCTTAAAAATGTGGCCCTCATCGGCCCTTACGCCGACGATCAGACCGATATGCTCGGCTGCTGGATCGGCGCCGGACGCCCGGCAGATGCCGTAACCATTGCCAGCGGCCTGCGTGACGCATTGCCCAAAGCATGCACATTGGCGGTATTAAGCGGCAAATCATTGAGTCGGGCCGTCGCGGCAGCCAAAAATGCCGATGCAGTCATTGTAACGCTCGGCGAGCCTGCCACCTGGTGCGGCGAAGATCATAGCGTGTTGTCACTGCGATTGGTTCGCTCGCAACGCAGGCTTTTTGCCGCCCTCATCAAAACCGGCAAACCCATCATCGTCCTGCTGTTTAATGGCCGACCGCTCGCCATACCCACGTTGGCCAAAAAGGCATCTGCCATACTGGAATGTTGGTACCCAGGCGTTGAAGCCGGCCCGGCAGTGGCTAATATCCTTCTGGGCAAGTTTGACCCCTGCGGTCATCTAACCACCGATTTTCCGTATGCCACCGGCCAAGAACCTCTGTATTACAACCACCCCAACACTGGCCGCCCGTTGGGCAATCCGGTCGGCGAGTGGACCAGCAATATGTATGTGGATGGCCCCGCTTACCCGCTGTATCCCTTCGGATATGGTCTTTCTTACACCCATTTTGAGTTTGGCCCGGCTAAAGCTGACCATACAACTCTGCAGCCGCACGCGCGGCTTACAATAACCACCCGCGTAACCAACACCGGTAAAGTCGCCGGTACTGCCGTTGTGCAGCTTTATATGCAGGCGCCCGCGTCATCCGCCGGAGCGCGGGCATGTCGGCAACTTGCGGGCTTCAAGCGGGTAACGCTGCGGGCCGGGGTATCCAAAAATGTTAAGTTTACACTTAGCCAGCACGACCTTGGTTTTTGGAGCACCCGGGGAAAATGGACGGTTTCTCCGGGGCAGTACCACTTGTGGATAGCGCCATACAGCGGAATGGCAATGTATTGGTGTACCCCCGACGCCGGCAAGCCGGAACTCACGTTTACTGTGCGCTAAGGTATCGCAAGCCGCACGGTAGATACATTCAAGGTGCCATACTTAGAGCTAAAAGTTTGGCCACACGATACTACAATGCGGCTTCATTAAATTGAGGTGCACCCATGCGGAACGACATCCCGCCATTTTCAAGCGGCTGGAAGGTTCCACAGCTAAAAGCCGCAACCATGCTCGCGGCAGCCAACCCGGCCCGCATCACCCAATATGTAGTGCTGGGCCTGAGCCTCTGCATGATTTTTTCGGCGGTGGTGACTGTGGTAGCCATCGCGCCGCGGATTGAAAACCCGCGCAGCCGGCGCATATTTACGATCGCCATTGTAATAGGGAACCTGGCAGCCCTGGCGGCAATGTATGCGATTTACAAGGCGCAGGGCGGCTAAGGGCCTGTAAAGAAATAACCTGTACGACCTGGCTGGTTCTTTTGGCCGCTCCCGGCGAGCCGGGATTACTCGCTCCTTTCAGACCCACTAAGGCGGGGTATGCGCGTCGCTCGAGCCTCGCCGACGGCCAAAATTCCTGCGCCATATCAGTACATGTTATTTCCTTACAGGCCCTAAGCTCGACTTTTGCCATTTTTGTGTGCTCACGCGGCGCGACTGAGATAGTCCAGCAACGTAAAGCGAAAAAGCCTCGGTAATTTATCAACACCCGCGGCAAATG
>JAJXZA010000040.1 GCA_021780285.1 Planctomycetota bacterium | reverse complement strand
CTGGCGCCAGTTGGCCAAGGCAGAGACCTTCTCCAGCGATATACCCCTTTTCAGCAAAGTGGCCGAGTTGATATCCACACAGAACTCACAGTGATTGATTTGCGAAACCCGCACCGTTACCAGGCTCCGCAAGGCCGGCGGCACCGGCGATGAGCCGCGGTCGAACGCACCATACAGCAAAGCGAGCGCAGCAAACACTTTAGGTGAGCGGCCCCAGATGAGGCCCGGTTCGAGCACCTGGCCGTACTTGTGCTTTTGCTTGCGAAAAAAGAGCCGAATAAACCACGGGTAGGTATTAAGCGGTTTGGAATTAACGGTTTGCATGCGTATCTCCATGACACCGTTTAGTGATGCCAATGGTATATTAGCACAGGTTGGTCGGCTGGCCTGCATGCGATCTCGTTGTCACAGCATTCCGCTGATGATACTATCCGCTCCGGCTACGCATTTTAATTATCCCGAGATGGGGCCGGCATCCGTATGAGTAAGCTTGGCACACTTTTCACCTTGCGTACGGCGAAAAAACCACAGGCATCGCGCATGCACTCATATGCGATGCTGGCCTGCTGGGCGCAGTGGATGATGTTCATAACCATCAATGTCGCGTTTACTTCGCTTTGTGGTGCGGCCCCCCGAGGCTTTGGCCTATGCCTCGTACCCGGCCTTATGGTTTTGACTGTGCTGCATTGGCGCAATCGCTGGGGCTGCGGCCACCCTATGGATAAAAAGGACTTTTCGGGCGTTTTGACTCACATGGTCGTTTTCGCTTTGCTTCTGGCTATGATGGGCATCAGTTCGGCTTTACCTTGGAATTGAGATAATGGGGACTTTGTATTATCGGATATGCTGTCGGGCCATCGGTTCCCGCAGCCTTGTGGCTGCCAGCGCAATACTCATTGCTGCTGCGCTTGGCCTTGGTGTGGCATTTTATGCTCAATTGCACTTCTATGGGGTGTATATATTCAATGGCAATGGCACGATCATGGCGGTGCGGATGCCCGGCGGTGGTTATTTGCGTGAAGACTTGGAGGTTATTCCGCTGTTGGTGTTGCTGTGCGTCACCATCGCGGCAGCCAGCTTCGCAAGCGTGCAGCACCGTTTGCGACGTAAAGGCGAGGCCTGGTTGGATGTATTTGTTGTCGCGGTAATGTCGCTGATGATATCTGTGACGATCTTTTCGTAATAATTCGGCAAGCGCCAGGGGAAACCATGGGTAGCCATGCGTCTGTTCCCGGTATTACCCTGCTGGGCGAGCGATGTCTTTGCAGGCTCTCGCTTTACGGCACGCCCCCTTTTCATTAAGGGAAGTATTGACACATTGACCCATTATGACTAATATAGTCATTATAGTCTTACGTTGGAGGTTTGACGCATGAAAACGATGCAACAATGGCCGGTGGCAACCGCCAAGGCGAAATTCAGTGAGTTGCTGGAACAGGCCAAATCTCACGGGCCGCAGACCGTGACGCGTCATGGCAGGCCGACAATCGTCGTCGTCTCTGTCGAAGATTGGAACGCCAAAGCCCAACGGGCCAAAAGTTTGGCTGAGTTTATTAACGACTCGCCCCTGCGCGGTTCAGGCGTGAAGCTGCGACGCATCACCGGCGCATTTCGGAAAACCGAATTATGAGCTTCCTGCTGGATACCAATGTCATCTCCGAACTGGCGCAGATTCATCCCAATAAGACGGTCGTTTCATGGATTGAGCAGACGCCTGAGGACCTGCTTTTCATTAGCGTCGTTACATTGGCGGAAATTCATCACGGAGTCGAAAAGCTGACTGCGGGAACAAAGCGGTCTCGGCTGCAGCGATGGGTATCCGAGGCTTTGCCCGATCGGTTTGCAGGCCGGATACTGCCGGTTGATGTGGCGATCGCGCAACACTGGGGAATTGTTGTCGCGAGGTGCGCCAGCGCCGGGCATCCCATGGACCCTATGGACGCATTGCTGGCGGCGACCGCCATGGTTCACAACCTGACACTGGTAACACGAAATAAGCGGCATTTTTCAATCCTGCAGGCCGCGGTCATTAACCCGTGGGATCACACCTCTTCGGCAGGCTAGCGGCGCTTGTCAAGTCCTGATCAAAAGTTGTCGCATTTGAAAAGCGGTTCACTTCACGGAGCCGGGGCCCGCTGTCTGGGCGATCGCGTGCGGATACCACGAGCGTGGGCGTGATATACCTCGCGCGGCCAATATCTGCACTTTCTCGCTTATAATGCATGTGTGCGAGGACGACGGGATTGGACACTAAGCCCCAAAGTTCTCGAAGGAAACGCAGGATGCTGGATGATTTAGTTACCCGGCCCGGGTGTTATCTGCGAACATCGGCGCAATCTGCGGTTAATTCGTCATTAGCTTTTTCTGAACTTAGCGCCCGGAACCGGAAGAGGTAGTTTTTTACCGATGGCAGTATAGCATAGCTACTCGCCCCAGATAACTTCGGACGGGACGATGATGCGGCGATCGGCGGAGGCTTGCGGCGCAGCGGGAGTTGGGGCCGCGACTTCAGCGGGCGGCGGCGGCTTGTGCCAGCCGGTGCGGTCGGCGTGCTGATCGAGGCCGGTTACGAGGTAGCGCAGCGCGTCGAGCGTGTGGTCGTCGCGGGCCACGGGCGCTTCTTCAGCCCGGCCGGCGCAATGGTAGTGGTAGCCGGCGGCTTCTGTAATAAGCTTTTGGCATGAGTCGTAAACCTTTAAGCGATCACTCACAAGCCGCTCGGTGACCTGTCGAATGCCGCCCAGCACGCCTTCGGGCTTTCGTTTGACGCAGGTAAAACCACGCCTGATGAACTCTTTTATAAGTTCGGGCCGCGATTGATCGCAGAAGAACAGTTCGACGCTCCAGCGGTCGGTCAGGTCCCGCATGACTTGGTAAATTTGATGGATAAGCGCTTCTTTCTGGTAAAACTCATCCACAATGTACAGCCGATCGTCGGCGGCAAGAACCCCCACCAGAATGGCCATCGAATCGGTCCAGCCCCAGTCTATGCCGCCGCAGATGCGCACCGGCTCGGCCGGCGGCATTTTGTCCAGCGGCACGGGGATAATGTGATCGGCAAAGGTTGGATAGACCGCTCCCTCGGCGGCGGCCCATATGCCTTCGAGCAGACGCTTGCGGCGCACACCGGTAAGCCGCCCCAGCGTGGCGCGATAGGCCAGGCCGGCGGGCGTCCAACATTGGCGGGCGGCATCAAAAAAGAAGGGATTGTCCTGATGCACCGACACCAGCGGCGTGATGGAGCCGGCGGTCATGCGCTCATGCAGCCAATGCGCAGGGGCACCGGGGTTGCAGTCGGCAATGGCCTGCTGATAAGGCATGACACCATTACGCAGGCGGGAGAGGATTTTTTCCCAGTCTTCAAGCTCTATTTCGGTGGCTTCAAACACGGCTGCAAGGTCAAACTCGGTGGACATGATGCGATCGGGATTGTCCAACCCGGCAATGACCAGCTCCGAACGGTTGGCCAGACGATATGATGCGCGCCTGGCCCGCCCGGCTCCGCGCATGGCCGCATAGCCGGCGGGCAGCACTTTTTCTTCCAATGTGACGAGCACCGATTGGCTCATGCTGGCGCGGGTTTTGCGGGCGAGCAAGGCCCGCATGGCCGGGTATTTTTGTGCGCAGATAAAAATCTTTTCAAGAACGGCCCGCGTTTTGCCCGTGCCCGCAGGCCCAACCATCATGAGTTCGCGGTCTTTGCAGTACATGAGATGCCGAGCCGCGCCGAAAGGCTCGTAGGCACGCTGCGTTTCGGCGATGTCGGCGGGTTTGCGGCGCACGCGGGGCACACTCTTCACACCTGCTCCAGGTTAATGTTGATATACGCCTTGGGCGGGCTTTGATCGGCGGCGGTTTTTGCCGTGGCATTTTGTTTGAGGTAGTGCCGTCCCAACCACAGCAGCATGCGTTCGCTTGGCTCTTTGCCGCAGGCGCGATCCACCTGATGTGCCCGCAGGCGCAGCTTCAGTGCTGTGCGGCCACGGGCCATTGCCGGCCCGCAGCGGCGCTTGAGCGCGGCAGGCGAAAGGCCCACATGGCAGGCAATTTCACTGTTGGTTGCGCCAATGCGGGCAAGACGCTCGACCTCGGCGGCAAGTTCTTCGCCAGCCAGCGCGCATTTAAGTTTGGTTGGTTTTGACGACATCAGGCGGCACTCCTCCCTTGCAACAACCCCTGCTCATTGGATGACGGTACACCAGCGAACACACCATGCGCGTGTGACCGGCCGGAGCGGTGCGGCCGGCGATTCGCTGCCCGCGGCTGTACCGGGCGCTATCAAGCCGCCAGTACGGGCTGGCAAGGCAACTGCGAATCATCGCAGGGTGGCTTGTGACGAGGCTCAGGCGGCGGCAATCGGGCAAGGTGCCTTCAATGTGTGCAACCGCATCCCGAAACTTGCCGCCAATGCCGATGCCCTGGTAGTCCGGCAAAACCACCACCCGGCCAAAACGCCGGTAGCCTTTGTATCCAATCACCGGCGATATAGCCGCAAACGCTGCCGCCTGCCCCGCCAACACGCCGGCATAGCACCGCATAACCGCCGGCAAATGATGGCTTAAATAGTGATAGCGCTTAAACATGGCCCAAAGCGACGGTTCGCAACGGCGAAGTTCAAGCGGCACGGTGGGCCGCCGAAGCACCCCCCGTGTAAGCCGGCCATCGCTCATGTCGAGCACCCAATCGGGACAGAGCCATTCCAAAATATCGTAGTGGCATGCCACAGCAACAAAACGCCGGGGGCCGACAAGCCCGCCCCGAATGGCTTTGGCCACGGCAGCCGAGCAAACTTTGGCCACGGTGCGATCCACCACGCTGGTGAACTCATCCATCACGGCAACGTCGGAGGTTGCGGCCGGCGTGTCGGCAGCCGGCTGCTGATGCAGCAGCAGCCGGGCCAAATCGCAGCGAAATTTTTCACCATTGGAAAGCATGTGGTAAGGCCGCAGCCACGCCGGCGGGCTGGAGAAGCCTACGGCGGTAAGCATGCGCGTAATGTCGCGGATGGAACTTTCGCCAAAGCCATCCACAATGGCCGCATCGCAGCTCCACGGACGGCTGGAAGCCTGCATTATCGCGGCTCCGAATGCCGCGCGGGCCACCGTGGTTTTGCCGCTGCCGCTCGGCCCGACAATCAGGCCGATTTGCCACGCCGGCTTGCCTGCGGCATCGCTTTCATCGGCGGCGGGAATATCAACGCTGAATCGTTCAGAGCCGCCTGCATCGGCCGGCAGGTCAAACATGCCGGCCACCTGCTCAACCTTAAAGCTGCGGGCAATGGCCGCCTCAACTACAACGTCAACACGCGGCATACGCGGCCCTCCGCCTGCAAACGCGTAAAGAGTTGCTGTTGGTCGGCTTCGCTTTTACATTCGACGGCAATTTCGTACACGTCGTGCAACGGCGCCTCGGTCGCGGATTCGACGGATGACAAGTCGCCGGCGGCAGCGTCGGCGGTGTTGAGCCTTGCAAGCAACTCATCAAGCTCACCATCGGCAAAGCCCGCGGCCTGCTGCAATGGCCCATCAAGCGAGCGCACCTGCTGCGCCAAAGCGTCGGCATCCCAGGCGGCAAGCTCGGCGGTGCGGTTGTCGGCAATGGCGTAGGCGACGGCATCGGCCCCGGTCAGCACGGTGCGAATGACCTGTAGGTGCGTCCAGCCAAGTTGCCGGGCGGCTTCGAGCGTGCCGTTGCCGGCGCGCACCACATGGGCGGCGTCAATTACAATGGGCTTTTGCTGGCCAAATCGCTGGAGGCTGGCCTTAATGGCCTGAATATTGCGCAGCGAATGCCGCCGCACATTGGCCGGGTCCTGCGAGAGCAGGGCAATCGCAACGGTTTCGATGGGTGGTAATGTATCCATGCACGCGCTTGTAGCCATGCTTGCGGCGGCAAGCTGCGCCCTTTAGAAAGTTTTTTGAGCTGTGGCGAATGCTTGTGAGGCAGGTCTGGGAGCATGAAGCCGGTTTTATGACAATAAAAAAGGCATTCCAGCGGCCCGCTGCGGCGACCGCTGGAATGCCGAATTTTTGGGAAACCCCGCCGCCCCGCCAGGCTCAAACGTATTACCTGAAACGGGCCGGGCGATGGTTACTTGGCGCCGAGGATCGCATCCTTGGCGGCCTTGGCCACGCGGAACTTCACGACCCGCTTGGCCGGAATTTCGATGGCTTCGCCGGTGGCCGGGTTGCGGCCCATGCGCTTCTTGCGGTTCACCAGCACCAGCTTGCCTAGGCCGGGAACGGTGAACTTGTTCTTGGCTTCCTTGTAGGCAAGAGCAGCGAGTGCGTCGAGCGCGGCGACGGCGTGCTTCTTGCTCATCTCGGAACCGGTTTCTTTGCTGACGAGCTCGGCGAGCTTGGCAGCGGTCTGGGATTTGGTGAGGGACTTGGCCATGAATATCTCCTTTTCACATGGCGGACAGATTGCGAAGATTCGCCCGACGCTCCATGCCCCGGGTTTTAGATACGACTCCCCGCAGTCAACGCCTTATAAAATAAGGCATTTTGCGGCGCTTGCAACTCAAAACTGTTGAAAATGGCGGATTTGCGCCCGCAAGGCCGCCACGACCGCCAATAAAGCGGCCCGGCAAGCAGCAGATCACCAATCAAAAATCACACAACATCGTCCCGGCCTAAAGGCGATTTTGTGCAATGGACACGCGGTAATTCTGCATGTTCGAAAGGGCACGCCAGCTAGTACTCGGGCGCTGTCGGAACGGCCACAAAACTGCGGCAAGTTGTGCGATAGCGTACACGCTGGCATCATCTTTTACCCCGAATTCGCCCAGCGGAAGATGCACCATACGCACATAGACGCCTCCGCGTTCGGCTGCATATTTAACGAGGCGTACTGCTGTGATGCCTATTTTGAAATTAAGCGTCAGCCCGTGAAGCTTATTTATAAATTAAGCCTCACGGCAAGAAAATATGATAGTTAAATGAGCGGGCTGGCCAGATACACCGCCGCACATCATCAAATCCACGTGGTGCGGCTGGACATTCAACGATTCAAACGGCAACAGGCCCATCGTGAAGCGCCAACTTATATCAGGGCGGGACACATTTGCCCACTTTCCCACTTACCTACTTTCCTACTTGCCTCAAATGGAGCCAACGGTTAGAATCAGGAGAGTTCTTCTTTAGGAGCGTGCCATGACCACAGCACAA
>JAJXZA010000012.1 GCA_021780285.1 Planctomycetota bacterium | reverse complement strand
TTCATCTGGATCATGCTACGCTCACTGCAGTCGGCGTAAAAGAGCTGACGGATCACGAGTTTTGGATTCGCGGGCACATTCCGGGACGCCCTTTAATGCCGGGGGTAATCATGCTGGAGGCGGCAGCGCAACTGTGCGCGTATGTTGCGCACCGGGAGATGCCGGAAGCGGGTTTCATCGGCTTTGCCAAATGTGATGAAACGCGCTTTCGCGGCGCGGTGTCGCCGCCGGGAAAGTTTTATGTCATTGCACAAATGACCAGCATGAATCGGCGTCGGGTGGTGGCCAATTGTCAGGGCATTTACAACGGCACGCTCGTATTTGAAACGATCATTACAGGTATGCCGGTTTAAGCGACTGGCGGCCAATGTCGCGGCGATGTGACCCCCGCCAACCTGTTGAGGTGAGGCCGTGCGATGAGCGAGTGCCGTGAGCCTTCTCAAGATTTTCTAGCCGAGTTATTGCCTGATTGTATCGGCCTGCAGCCGCATGACGGCGGCAATGCCGGGGCGGCCCCGCTTCCCACAGGCTCGGCTGTGTACCTGCTGCTCGCGGCCGATGATGCGCCGATCTTACTGGCTGTTACGTCGAATTTACGAGCGGCGGTGGAACGAAAGATGCATCCGCCGGATCAGGCAGCCCATGCGGCCATCAAGCTGGCGGGGGTTGCAACGCAGGTGCGCTATCGGTTGGTGCATAGTGCGCTGGCCGCAAACTGGTGGTACTACCGCTGCGCGCGGCTCATGTACCCGCAGGAATACCGACGCATGCTGGGCTGGCAGCCGGCATGGTTTGTGGTGTGCGATGCGGTCGGGCCTTATCCGCGATTTTGGGCTGCTAACCGGGTGGATGTGCACGCGGGCACAACGTTGTTTGGACCGCTTGCGCGGCAGACGGCCGCCCAACGCGTGGTAGAACTGCTCGAAAATATTTTTGACTTATGCCGGTATGATGAGTTACTGAAGCAAAGTCCCAAAGCGCGGCCCTGTTCATATAAAGACATGGGAAAATGCACCGCGGTGTGCGATGGCACCATTTCAATGGAGCATTATCGAAAGCAGATCGCCACGGCGCTGCGTTTTGTGGAGGCACTGGGGGCTTACCGTCATTGCGGCGGAGAGGGGGCTTCTGAAACAGATTTTGCGGCCTTGCGCGGTGAGTGGGAGGGGCTGATGCGACAAGCTGCCGGCAGGCTCGATTTTCGCATGGCGGCAGCCATGAAAGCGCGGTTGGCAGCGGCGGATGAACTGCTCGCCCCGCGATTCAGGGGCTTGCGGGATTTGCGGCGATGTGCGGGCATGGCGCTGCAAACGGGCGGCGGCAGTCGGCAGATTGAACCGTTTTTTTTTCGCGGTGGCTCGCTGGATATGGCACCAGCCGTAACGCAGCGGCGTTTGCGAGAGGCGTGCGACGCGTGGGCCTTGCGCCTTACGGAGCTGCGCCAATCGAAGATTGCCGACCAGTGGGATCAGGCCGACGTGGAACTTGCAGGGCTGCTGGCGCACCATTTAACGCGGCATGGCGATACCGGGTTGTATCTGTTTGCCGACGAGGTAGAAGGGGCCAGCGATCTACATCAGCGCATTATGGATTGGTTAACCAAGCGGCGTAAGCATCAAGATTCCACCGGACCGCAGTGTGCGGATTCGCCGCTTGCGCCCGAGGTAGACGGTGCGGGGGGCGAACCGGACACGGGCCATGAAAGTTTGCCGGATCGAACATCGTAGTTATGCTGTCCTGACTGTATGTCGTCGCTGGCCGTATGCAGAGGAACGCCGTACAATCCGAATTGTGCCCCGGCGAGTTGGGTGCGTTGTTTTGTTGTGCCGATTTTCGGCGTGTTGAATTGTTAATTGCGCAAAGGAGCTTGTTATGGCCCAGACAGTCAAACCACAGGTCACGATTGAAACCGAGCACGGAAAAATAGAATTGGAGCTTTGGCCGGACGTTGCGCCCAAGACGGTTGAGAATTTTGTGGCGCTGGCTGGTAAGGGCTTTTATAATGGGTTGACCTTTCATCGCATCATTCCCGGATTCATGATTCAGGGCGGGTGCCCGCAGGGTACCGGCACGGGCGGCCCGGGCTACCATATCAAAGGAGAGTTCAGCAATCGCAAGCATGTACGCGGCGTAATAAGCATGGCGCGTGCGAACGACCCTGATTCCGCAGGCTCGCAGTTTTTTATCATGCATCAGGACTCGCCGCACCTCGATGGACAATACGCCTGTTTTGGGCAAGTTACCGCCGGCATTGAGGTGGTGGACAAAATCGCCAAAACACCGCTGCGAAACCCCGGAGCCGGGACACCGGTGACCGCACCAAAAATAATAAAAGTTACCGTAGCTGCTGTGGCTTGATTTCAGCTGTTCGGCGGTGTGGACGGCCGAGTCAGCGGTGGTGCCGACCATGCTGCTGTTTCCAAGATCGCTGGTGGGGCAAAGTGCTATTAAGAACGTTGCGCCCGAGGAGGTTTTTAACGGACGCCCGGCTTTACCGCTCGGGAATTATCGCAGCTATCAGCTTACATCACGTCGCTTAAGCCAAGGCCGCGCACCATCGGCTTTAATTTAAGCGGCCCGCATCCAATTTTTGCCCTTCAGTATGCCTTGCTGCGGGCGCTGCATCCTCGGCCGACATTCAAACTATTTTAATGCCGCGGTGCAGGTGCCGGGGCGGTTGGAACCTGATCCAGATATTGTGGTGGGCAGTTCTTCCGAAGTATTGCTGCGCTATCGAGATACAGGCACGCTGTCCCGCAGGGTAAAGATATGCGGCATGGTGGGGGTGTTTTGTCGGATTTGGCCCTCTAGGCAACTCATTTTGCCCTCGGTGCGCCCGGAGCAACAATCTTTGCGCCAATAAAAGTAGACAGATTAACGTTCTACATTTATGATTTGCTTGCTAAAGCAACGTGCCGCGCAGTTATGATTATGGAGTTGACTATGAATTACGATGTTTCGGTAAGTGAACAACAGTTTGCGGTCGCCAGGCGCGACTTTCTTAAGGCTGCCGGTGTGGCATCGCTTGCGGCGGGTGCTTCACTTGCGGCGGAAAATTTCGTCGGCGCGGCTGTGGCTGTGCATCGGCAGGCGGATGGCGTCGTGTTGGACTATCCCAATGGGCGATTGCGGCTGCAGGTATTTTCGGATCGCATCATTCGCGTTCTGTTTTCTCCCAGGGGCGCAGCGCCCAAGCCTGCGAGTCTTTCAGTGGTGGCTACCCCGGCGAAGGTGAAATGGCAACTTACCCATGAGGCAGGCAATATTGTCATCAAAACCGCGGCACTAACGGCCAAGGTTGATGAAGCTGCCGGGACGGTTCAGTTTTTTGATGCAGCCGGAGCGCTGCTCACGGCCGAGGCGGCCAACGGCAGGCACTTTGAGCCATTTACGTTTAAGGATGTGCCAACCTATCGAATCATGCAAAAATTTGTGCTGGCCGCTGACGAAGCGGTGTACGGCTTGGGACAGCACACCAAAGGACTGATGGATTATCGGGGGGCCAGCGTGCATCTTGAGCAGCGTAACCGGCATGTGGCGGTTCCGGTGATGCTCTCAAGCCGGGGTTATGGTATTTTTTGGGATAATCCGGCCATTACCGATGTTTCAGTGGCGGCGGCATCGCCACAGTGGCTTTCGGGCAAGTATATATTTGATGAACATGGCAGGCCCGGCGCTCTGACGGGCCGCTACTACGCCGGCGATAATTTTCAAACCTTGAAGCTTACGCGGCGCGACAAAAAAATAGATTTCATCTGGAATAACGGTCCGGCCAAGGGCATGGGCGAAGATAACTTTTCTATTAGATGGAATGGATTCATTGAACCGCCTATCACGGGTGAGTACTTGTTTACCACTTTGTCGGATGATGGCATTCGGCTGTGGGTGGATGGCAAGAGGCTCGTTGAGGATTGGCTTATTCAAAGCCCAAAGGAGTCTACGGGCCGGATTTATCTCGAAGCCGGAAAGAAATATCCAATTAAGATCGAGTATTTTCAAGGCGGAGGCGGTGCCGAGGCGCATGTCGGTTGGCAATGGCCTGAACACAAGGGGTCGTCAGAGCATATATCGTGGCGTAGTCAAGCAGGTTTTGCGGTTGATTACTATATGATGGCCGGGCCGGCCCTTGATGATGTGATCGGCTCCTATCGAGAACTGACGGGCCACGCCCCGATGTTTGGCCGCTGGGCGTGGGGTTTTTGGCAGTGCAAAGAGCATTACAACACACAGGCGCAGATATTGGGCGTGGCGGCCACCTACCGCTCGATGCACATTCCGATAGACAACGTTATTCAGGATTGGTTTTACTGGGTTCCGCATCCGTGGGGTTCAAACGAATTTGACATCACGCGCTACCCCAATGTAAAGGACATGATGAAAACGCTGCACAGTTGGCATGTGCACATGATCATTTCCGTCTGGGCCAAGTTTGCCAAAGGATCGTCCAATTATCACAAAATGGACCAGGCCGGCGTGTTGCTGAAAATGCCCGGCGATCGCTATTACGACCCATTCAATCCGCGCGGGCGGGCATTGTACTGGCAGCTTATGAACAAGGAGCTATTTTCACTCGGAATTGACGGCTGGTGGTTGGATGCGTCCGAGCCGGAACTCAATGCCCGCTGGGGCGAATTTGCAAACTATAAGACTTTTTTGGGTTATGGCGAGTTTGTATATAACGCTTATCCACTTATGCATACCATGGCTGTCTACCAGGGGCAGCGGGCGACAACATCGGCCAAGCGCGTGTTTATCCTGACACGTTCGGCTTTTGCCGGCCAACAACGCAACAGCGCCGTTACCTGGTCGGGTGATACCACTGGAACATGGGCCACGTTTAAAGAGCAAATTCCCGCCGGGCTTAATTTCGCCATGAGCGGTATTCCTTATTGGAATACCGATATTGGTGGATTTTTCATCTCCGGCGGGCCGCAAAACCCGGCCTATCAGGAACTGTTTGTGCGGTGGTATCAGTTTGGGACGTTCTGTCCGATGTTCCGCGTGCATGGCACAAATTACCCGAAAGAAATGTGGCGTTTTGGGCCGCATATCATGCCCATGCTGGTGAAGTACGACAAACTGCGCTACCGCCTCCTGCCTTACATTTACAGCGTGGCTTGGCAGGTAACCAGCGCCGGCTACACCATGATGCGTGCTCTGGTGATGGACTTTAGAGAAGATGCCCGGGCGCAAAAGGTGCCGGATCAGTTCATGTTTGGGCCGGCGCTAATGATTGCTCCGGTAACGGAGGCCGGCGCGAAGAATCGCTCGGTATATATGCCGGCGGGAAGCGGATGGCAGGACTTCTGGACGGGCGAAAGCCTAGTCGGCGGAGCCAACGCCGTCATGGACGCTCCGCTCGATACTTTGCCGATAGCCGTTCGCGCTGGCGCGATTATTCCGTTAGGCCCGGTGATGCAGTATTCCAATGCCGAGCCGGTAGACCCAATTGAACTGCGCGTGTATACCGGAGCCGACGGGAGTTTTACGCTCTATGAAGACGAAGATGACAATTACAATTACGAAAAAGGCGTTTACGCCACGATTACATTCAACTGGAGCGAGGCCGACAAACGCCTGACGATTGGCGCCCGCAAGGGCGAGTTCCCCGGGATGTTAAAACAGCGGACTATTAACGTGGTGTTTGTGCGACCGGGCCATGGCATCGGGCTGCAAGTCGAGGCCGCGCCCGACAAGGTCGTAGCCTACAGCGGCGACGAGGTGCAGGTGCATGCTGCTTGACCGGGCTGGCGGCTGTCGCGCACTCTGCCGGGCTATCTGAAAAAGAACAGCAGGCCAATGATGGCAAGCACGGTTCCCAGACACGGCAACGCGTAGCGAAAAAGGTAGCTCAAGAAGCCGGGGCACGCAGCGCCTTCCTGTAGGGCGATGGCACGTACAAGCAGGTTGGGGCCGTTGCCGATCCAGGTGAGTCCGCCAAAAAATACCGCGCCCAGAGAAATGGCCAGCAATTGCCTGGCAAAGTTTCTATCTATGAGCCGTGTCGCTATCTGTTCTTGAATGCTCGGAAGCGTTTTTTGCGGACTTGTTTTGATTTTAACCGAGGCGGCGATTTTGGAATTACCCGGCGCTGTATTGGTAATGAGTTGAGAGTGGAGCATGGCCATGTAGGTGGGCGCATTATCCAGAACGGAAGAACAAAGACCGGTGATGAAATAAGACGCAGCCGGCGTGGCTGTGTATTTTGTTAATTGACCGTTGTGTGATTGATTATCCAGCAGATTGAGTACGGGCGCCAAGGTCAAAAAAATGCCAAAAAAAAGCACCGCAACTTCAGCGATGGGTTCAAAGTTAAAACGGTTGGCTTCACGAAGCGATGCGGGGCATATCAACAGCGACACAGCCGCCAGCACAATCAGAGACATCTCCCGCCAAGGTGAAGCAAGGCATAGGGCGGCAAGAACCAGCGGCAGCACGGCGAGTTGATTTAAGCCGGATATAACCACCGCCGGCCCGTTAGCGGGCACCGAAGACGCCGGTAACTTCGCAGCAGACCGGCTGTCGAGCGCGTAGAAGATTGCCAACAGAAGGGCCAATGCCAGGAGCCAAGCAGGCCAGGCATGAATGGTGATCCACCAGAATGGCACACCCGATAAAAACCCCAGCAGCAGGGGCGGGTCCCCGAGAGGCGTTATGGCGCCGCCTACATTGGCCACAATCATTACAAAAAACACAATATGTCGTCCGGCAAGGTGTTGCCGATTGATCCGGAAAAATGGTCTCGCCATCAGCACCGCTGCTCCCATAGTGCCGAGGCCTCCTGCCAGTAGTGCGCCGGCAAGCAAGCAGAGAACATTTACTCTGGGCGATGGGGCGCAATGAATGCGGACTTCAATAGCTGAGCCAATTACAAAAAGTGTTCCAAGCGTAATAATAAAATCTATGTAGGTACCCAGACTCTCGGCGTTTTGTGCAATGGCACCGGGGCCGAATCGCAGCATGTACAAAGCGGCAGCGGCTATTCCCAACCCTCCGGAGAGCCAGCCATGAAACCGCTGCCACCAGGCGGGCACAAGTGCCGGCAATGTTGCAATCGCCAGCAGCAGCGCCGCGAAAGGCATCGCCCAGGGCCAGGTGATGTGTGGCGGCCTGATGGGTGTTTCAAATTGAGCGAGAATAAACAGGCCAGCCGCCACCACGGCAATGGC
>JAJXZA010000086.1 GCA_021780285.1 Planctomycetota bacterium | reverse complement strand
TACTTCAAATTGTCGGCGTCACGATTCTCGAAAAAACCCCAATAAATCAGCTTTTTTCAACTCAGGGCATGCAACATCAAACACCGCATGATCGTAACTCATGGTATTTATTTGACTTATGACCGGACAGTAGTGTTTTTCGTAACCGTTCACGGGCCAAAGTGGCGAAATTAGGCAATAAATGAAGGTTCCTGACCGTATGCGACCGATTTGGGCGCATTTTTTACTCGGATGGCCGGCAACATCCGATTATTTACCTTTATTTCTATGGTTTTTACCCCGTGAACGGTTACTGTTTTTCCATCCCATTACAATCAACAGTTCTGAAAATCTGTCAAGTAGCAGAAAACGACCGTCAATGAAGGCTCATATCATGTTTTTCAGGATAATTTACCCACTCGATTGCCTGAAGAGCCATTTTTATAAGCACGCGTTTGCGCCGCCGGCCGTCAAATTCGCCGTAAAAAACCTGCTCCCATGGCCCAAAATCCAGTCGCCCCTGCGTAATGGCCACCACAACCTCACGTCCCATGATTTGCCGCTTCAGGTGGGCATCCGCATTGTCTTCACCCGTGTTGTTATGCTCATACTGGCTTATCGGCGCATGCGGCGCAAGCCGCTCGAGCCAGCGTTTGTAATCTTCGTGCAAGCCAGCCTCATTGTCGTTTATGAAAACACTTGCCGAAATATGCATTGCGTTGCACAGGAGTAATCCCTCTTGCACCCCACTCCGTTGCACCGCGGCCTCAACCTGCGAAGTAATATTGATAAAACCCACCCGTGCTGGATGATTAAACCATAAATACTCCGTAAGGCTCTTCACACATTCTCCTGAACAAGCACCCGTGACGCTCTGTTAACACTTCGGAAAACCATCAAGAGCGTTATGTCAGATGGATCGCCCGCCGGCTGCCGGTTGCCGCAGTTGCGCCGCCAGTCGCTGCACCACAGCCGCCACCGATTCGCGACGATCGCCATCAGCGGCTTTCCATGCGATAAGGCTACCGGAAGCTATCTGCGCATCCACTCGGTTACACGCCGCGATTACAGTTGAGTGATTCCGATGCCCAATGGCGCGACCTATTTCTGGAAAGCTCATACCTGCATGGCGGCGCATAAGATGCATAGCAATGCTTCGGACCCCGGCCGCCAGACGCTCACGCGACTGCCCCACTAATGCGGATTTTGCAATGCCAAACATACCCGCAACTTCGTCCAAAATCCGCTCCGGCGCAACGGGCAGCAACACTTGGGTACGGCGGCGAATTTCCTCAGAAACTTCAGCACCTGATAGCGCCGAGCCGCAACGCAACTGCCCACCGGCCATTACCTGCAACAGCAATCCTTCCAATTCGCGCACACTGGCAGCATCGCTGTTGGCAATGCGCATCAAAACCGTTTCGCCCGGTTGCCAACCCATGCGCAACGCCCGTCGCCGTAATATTTCCAGACGAGTGGGTACGTCAGGCGGGTCTATGCGCGCCACCATACCGCTGACAAAACGGCTCGCCAACGACTCAGCCAGGGTCATAATCTCGCGGGGCGCGCAATCAGACGCCAAAACAATTTGCCGCCCCTGTGAATCCACCTGATTAAAGGTATGCAGAAACTCTTCCTGCGTCGCCTTTTTGCCGCCGAAGAAATGCACATCGTCAATCACCAGCAGATCTACGCGGCGCAACTTGCGGCGAAAGTCGTCCATCTTGTTGCCGCGCAACGCCTCAAGAAACTCATTGGTGAACTGCTCGCCGGTAAGATAGCGCCACTTTCCATGCGGATTCATCTGACTGAAGCGGCGACAGATTCCCTGCAGAAGATGCGTTTTGCCCAAGCCGCACATACCATGAATGAACAGTGGGTTGTAATCGGCTCCAGGATTCTCAGCCACCCGAATGGCCGCCTGGTACGCCAACTGATTTCCGGCGCCGACAATGAAGTCCTCTAACGCATACTTTGCATTAAGTTGCGCGGTCGGAGCATACACGGCCCGTGGAGGCGTTCGGGGCGATGCGATTTGCTGGGTTGGCCGCGCACAAGGATCGTGGCCATTGAGGTTCGCGAGATTTTGCCCGGAAGAGTCATGCGAGCATTCAACCACAACCGCCGCTTGCTCGCCCAGCACTTCGCGGGAAATTTGCAACAGAATAGGCAAAAATTTATTGCGTATCCAAGCCGCGGCAAAATCATTGGCGGCGTTAAGCCGGAGTGTGCTGCCAGCCAAGGCCCAACTCACCTTGCGGTCAAACCATTGCTCAAAACGGCCCTCTCCAATGCGTCCTCGAAGTAACGCTTCCATTCGGACGGCTACCTCGCTGATTGACGGGGCCTCGACCGTACGCGGCGCAGCAATGACGGCTGGTTCTTCCATGACCAATGCAAGAGCGGACACTGGCGACTCCTTTCCCAACGAGGCATGTTGTGTCAGCCCGCAGGCCGACAACGTTTACAACACAGCCATCCCTGGCATGAAATGGAGCGGCCCGATCCGTGGCCAATCCGCGCGAAAGGCTAAACTATCCCGTGGCATGAGCCATCACTGCCCGATACATGCGACAGCCAAGCAAGTCGCAAGAGCAGCATGTCCCACACGCGAGAGCACTTTTAACACCGCTTGCACCGCGACACAACGCCCCCAGGTACGGAATTTTGTGCACGTCACATAAGCCTAGGTGGATGCAATAACTTACGAACAAACTTTTTTTTTAATTCACTGCTTGTGCACAATCAGAAAGGTCACTGTGCATAAAATTGTGCATAACTATTTTGCTTGCGCGGGGGTCATTGAGTTAAACCCTTATTTTTAAACGTGTTACATGATATGTGCGGGTTCAATTACCTGGCTTGTGCGTGCCAACGGCCTGAAAAATACCTGTCTTTCGCCGACATTTTCAAAACCGGCGGACTCATAGAGCCGCACCGCCGGCCGATTCGCTTCATCAACCGCAAGCGACAGATGATTAAAACCGCTCCGGGCGTGCTCGGCCACCGCCCTATCAAGCAGCAGTCGGCCACACCCGCAGCCGCGCCGGTCAGGCGTTACGCCAAGGTAAACAATCTCCAAAGCAGACCGCTCCGGCACGCGGGCCATTAACAATGCGCCGACTGCAGAGCCGTTGTGCCGCAGCACCAGCCATAAGCTGGGATCAAATTGCCCCACTGCCTGATGCCCCGCCAGCACATCCGTAATATGGCGCACACCCGCAAGCTTTGGACAATCAGATGTATCAATATATGTTTTTGTAATTACATCTTCAAAGAGAGACCTTCTCTCAGGCGTCCAAGTCAGCCAGTCAAAGCCAACCGGCAATGCGGCCGAGGCCCCTCGCCGCGACCAGCCAAACCGATGCCTGCCTCGCTCCAAATAAGCCAAGCGTGCCAAAAAGTCGTACCCCGCCAACTTAAGAGTATTCGGTGCGACAACATCGCTCGCGGCAAGCATGACCTGCGCCATCGAAGCACCTGCCTGCTTCGCATCTTCGGAGGCTATTTTCAGCGCCTCACCCGCCGGCCGGGCCGATTTCGGATACTCCATGAGATCGGGGATGTACATGGCGCCGGTTCGGCCTTTGGACAAAACCCACAGGCAGCTTGCCAGCATCGTGCCATCCTGAAAAGCCAAGACCTGTCGCATCAGGTCCACCTGAGCGTGTTGACAGTACTCCAAAAAGCCCTGCATCCGCGCTGCCGCCGCATCCGCCGACAATTGCCCCGGACGTTCCGGCCCGGCCATCAGGCAGGCAACACCACGCTGGGCCATCTCCATTGATGATGGACGCACCAAATCAAAGGCAATTGCGTCGTGTATCATGGCCGCCAACTCCTATTTTACACCAGCAATATTAACGCCGATGAGATGGCTAAGCTAACCGTACCTGTATCAAATCCAGAACAAACGTCCGCAGTTCCTGCTTGTCGGCATTTGCCAAGTTTGCTGGCTGAGGCTTCACCCACGGGTTAGCCGAGACCATGCCTCCTGCCGAGGTCATTTTTTCCTTGCCCAACCGGCTCCGAAGAGTTAGCCTATTGCATGGGTAGCGGGCGGGGTATAATTGCCCCACAGCCGCAATGGATTGGCCATGGATGCAGGAGATTGCCGTATGCACAGCACAACCCGACACTTCTCGACCGCACGTTTGGTGGCAACCACCGTTGCCGCTGCGCTGCTTATAGCCGGCATGATTGTCGGCACGTCAGCCGCCCGTGCCCGAAAATCGTTGGCTCCTGAGCCCTCGCTCGCCTCTAAAAGCTGGCAGCTGAGCTTTGGTCATGGGGTGCCGCTGCGCATGACCGTGGTCTGCAAAACAAATGGGCAGCCCAAATTGATGACCTATTGGCTCTTTACTTACAGCGTTGCCAATAATACGGGCAAAGATATCTACTTTAACCCGAGGTTTGATCTCGTCACCGATACCGGTCGCATTATCCCAGCCACCGTCACCACAACTCCAGCCATGCTCGCTAAAATCCGGAGTTTCACCGGAAATCCTTTCATCATTAACCCCATGCTCATCACCGGCCGGCTGCTTCAAGGCGCCGATAACGCCAAAGACGGCGTAGCGGTATTTGCCGGCCTTAACAGCAAGGACCGCGGCTTTAGAATTTACGTTTCAGGGTTAAGCGGCGAAACCGCCGTGCAGACTGACCCGCTCACCGGAGGCCATGTTATCCTCCATAAAACGCTTGAATTACACTATTCAACACCCGGCGAGGCCATCAATGCCAAGCCGACCATTATTCTGCTCGGCACACGGTGGGTGATGCGGTAACACGCCCCATGAATGTAATTGAGATGTGAAGGAGTGCAAACCATGTCGTACGGACTATTGGGAATCCTCGTGCTGGCGCTGGATATCTGGATGATTCTGGATATTGTCAAGAAGCCTTTCGAAACACTCGAAAAGGTTATCTGGATTCTTGTAATCTTGATAGCTCCCCTGATTGGTGCCGCGCTATACTTTTTCCTGAAGTATAAATCAAACCCGTGAATTGTGGCGACCAAAGAGGCTAAACATTCAGGGCGACACACATTTATAGCCGCAACCGCGCCCCATGCCCGAAGCGGAACGTAGAAACTTGTATCGCCGCACTTTTTGGGGGGCGTCATGCGCAAGTCGCTTCAAGGACAACTGCTGGTAGCAAGCCCGCAATTAACCGACCCAAACTTTTATCATTCGATCGTATTGATTTTACAACACGATGAAGATGGGGCTTTGGGCTTAGTCCTAAACCGACCTCTTAAAGCCACGATGGCTCAAATTTGGAAGCAGGTCGGCGAAGCGCCGCATCTCAAAGATGTGCCTCTTTATTGTGGTGGCCCGTGTGAAGGCGCATTGATCGTACTGCATCAACGTCCGGATGCGTCGCAGGGAAAGGTGATTTCCCAAGTTTACTTCAGCACAACCGCCGAGAGCGTTTATAAGCTTGTTGAAGAGCAGACCGCCCCTTTGTTATTTTTTGCAGGAAGCAGCGGATGGTCTCCCGGGCAGCTTGAGGCCGAACTCGGTGCCGCCGCCTGGCTCACCCTGCCGGCAACGCCCGACAATGTTTTCAGGCCGGCAGCCGACCCATGGTTGTCGTTGCACCGCCTGATTGCACAGCAACTCATTGCCCCGCAACTGAAACCTTGGGCCATTCCAGATGACCCTCGTTGGAATTAGCTACCACAATTAGACTCGTCTGTAGGCTCATCAGTCGCGCCCAAACGCTTCCGGCGACAACAAGGCTCCGTAAGCAGCTATAATTCCTGCTCGTACGGCCTCACTGTCTTGTACCAGCAGCTATTGCCCATTTTTGCATCCCTGCATTTCCGCTTCGCGCCGAATTCCGCCAAGCATTCCACGAAATACATAACCGTGCAGCGGCAGCACCGCATACCAATAGAGCAGGCCCAAAAGACCACTGGGGCGAAAGCGAGCTGTTTGAACCAGTATGCACTTGTTTGCTTTGCCCAATGCCGGTTTTACTTCAAACTCCAACTGAGCGTCTCCCGGAAGTTTCATTTCCGCGCGAAGGCGCAATCTCTCATTCTCACGTATTTCGGTCACACGCCAAAAATCCAGCGCGTCGCCATAGCTAAGCTGGCTTGAACTGCGTCGCTTGCGTCGCAATCCTGGCCCACCCACCAAACGGTCCATCCATCCCCGAATATGCCATAACCAGTCCGCAGCATAGTAACCATGCCCACCACCCACCCTGCAAGCCGCCTGAAACGTAGCCGCTGCCGTGGCCGACACCTCTACTGTGCGCACGTCCTTAAATACGTGACCACCGGCCCAGTCCGGATCTCCGGGGATAACGCCCGCATCGCTCCATGATGTTTCAACATCATCGCTATCAACCTTGCCCGCAGCCAACGCAATGGCTTCAGCCGGGGTCAACAGTGGTCCCGGCATCAATTCTGTGGACCTTGAATCGCGGCATACTACGCGATTCTTCAGACCATCAGCCAGCGGCCGAGCCACTCGATAGCTCAGCGGCGTCACCAGATGTATCCAAAGTGAGCTTAAACGCGGCGTGAGCAGCGGTACCGGCACAATGATTCGCCGTCGCAGCGATTGTGCTCTGGCCATCAAATTAATCAGTTGCTTATACGTAACAATCTCCGGGCCGCCAATGTCGAAGGTTTTGCCAATGGTGTCCGGCACGTTCAGACATTGCACCAGGTATCGCAAAACATCACGGATAGCTATGGGTTGGCATTGGGTTTTTACCCAGCGCGGTGTGATCATCACGGGCAAACGTTCGGTCAAATAACGCAATATTTCGTACGACGCCGACCCGGACCCTATAATCATCGCCGCTCGCAGCACCGTCACCGGAACACCGCCGGCCGCAAGGCATTCCTCAACTTCCCGCCGCGAAGCCAGATGCTCGCTTAAAGCGTCGCCGGTCTCGCCCAGTCCGCCTAAATATATAATCCGCCCCACACCGGCCTGGGCGCAAGCACGTGAAAACGCAGTTGCTATTTCACGATCCCGCCGGGCGTAGTCAGCGCCGGCCGCCTCCATTGAATGCACAAGATAGTATGCCGCCTCGCAACCGGCCAATTGGGGCGCAAGCGCATCAGCGTCTGAAATATCCGCTTCGACAATTTCAACAAGCGGGCTTTGGGCCCAGTGCCGGCTTTGTAATTTACGCGCACTACGACTGATGCAACATATCCGGAAGCCAGCGGTTAGC
>JAJXZA010000225.1 GCA_021780285.1 Planctomycetota bacterium | reverse complement strand
CCTTGCTGCGGGTTACGCCGAAACCGCCACAACTCTGGCCCGTCGCAGCAACCGTGAACAGGTACCAGATTCATCGCCGACGGCTTAGCACAATCACGCAGCTTCGCACCAGGTGCATATTGACCCTCGGCTTTATCGTCAGCACCCACCGCAGTGACGATCGCTCGGACTGGCGCACTTTTGTTACCTCACCAAACACCGCCGGATTAACGGCCAAGGGCCAATCTTTGTCGTTCAGCAGCACCAGATCACCGGGCTGGGGCGCAATGGAATGGACATACTGCGGCAGGTCGCAGCGCATAACCCCTTCGCCCATGCCGCGCACCTGACACAGGCTGGAAATGGTCAGCGGGCCAGACCGGGTAAAGCGTGAAATTGATGCGTTCATTCGCATGTCTCGGTCGGTCACCAGCCGCACCGTACAGGTTTTAGGCCCGACACGAATGACGCGGCCCACCACAGCAAGGTCCACCATCACCACATCGCCGGGGACAATACGACGGTCATCAAGGGAGCCTTGATCTAAAATGCACACATCATCGGAGTTGGATGCAAAGCCTACAATATTGGCGGACACCTGCCGGCTTAATCCCGGAAAGTGCTGATAAATGACATGAGCCTCACGCAGACGGTTTTCGAGCACAGCGATACGTCCGACCAGAATCTCGATTTCGTTGTCGTAATAGCGGCGCTGTTCGGCAGCCTTGGACGCATTTTTCGGATTTTCATGCAGAACGGCGTTGAGCACCAATTGCACGCGTGTCAGGCTCCACGACACCGGCAGCGTCACCAGATGCACCGATTCGGCCAGAATCTGCGGGGGTTTGAATACGCGGGGGTTGCGTGCCGCCAGAAGCAGGCACACACCGGCTCCAAGCGTAAGCAGCCAGAACCAGCGTCGCGCCGTTAATTTCATGATGGGGTCTTTCCGCAAGGGAGCAGCAGCTCGCGGCCGTTAAATGCCATCCTCGTCGCTCTCCATGTGCTCTTTGAGCGCCTCAAGATTTTCGAGGTATACACTGGTGCCTCGGGCCACGCAGGTGAGCGGGTCGTCGGCGATGCGCACCGGCAGCCCCGTCGCCTGGGCTATTACTTTATCTATGCCGCGCAGGAGGCTGCCGCCGCCGGCAAGGCAAATGCCGGTTTCAACCAAATCGGCATGCAGTTCAGGTTCGCCATGTTCGAGCGTATGCGAAATGGCGTCCACGATTTTTCCGATGGGTTCCTGCAGCGTCTCACGTATCTCTTCGCTGGTGATAATGCACTTTCTGGGCAGGCCGCTGATCATGTCGCGACCGCGTACTTCCATGGTTCTCTCCGCACCGACGGAGGCGGCCGAGCCTATTTCGATCTTGATTTTTTCGGCAAACTGTTCGCCAATCAACAGGTTGTAAGTGCGTTTCATGTGATTGATGATCGCTTCGTCAAAGTTGTCGCCGGCCACGCGGATGGATTCCGATACGGCGATATCGCCAAGACTTATGATGGCCACCTCGGTGGTGCCGCCGCCAATGTCCACAATCATGCTGCCGTGCGGCTCGAGAATGGGCAGGTTGGCCCCGATGGCCGACGCGAGCGGCTCTTTGACGAGATAAACCTTACGCACCTGCGCCTGATGAGCGGATTGCACCACAGCCTGCTTTTCGACGGCGGTAATGCCCGAAGGAATGGCAATAACCACGCGCGGCTTGATCATCCAACGCCGGCCGTGCACCTTTTGAATAAAATAGGTGAGCATGGCCTGCGTAATTTCAAAATCGCTTATGACGCCATCTTTCAGCGGGCGAATAGCTGTGATATTGCCCGGTGTTTTGCCGAGCATTTCTTTGGCTTTCAGCCCCACGCCATTTTTGATCACGACATTGGTGCCTTTGCGCACCGCGACAACCGAAGGCTCATTAAGCACAATACCCTGGCCGCGCACACACACCAATGTGTTGCACGTACCAAGGTCTATGCCCATATCGAGCGAAAACCAGCCAAGCAAAGGATCAAAAAACACGCACGGCGCTCCGAGTTAATCGAGGGCACAACCCAGCGACCAAAAACTTACCCCACCGGGTGCAGCCGCAGGGGGTGTACTGGCTTTGCTACACACCGAATTACACCAGCGCTGAAGCTAAGCTCCAAGCAGGGTTATAGTCCGGTAAAGCCTGCCCCTCTCTATGTTATCGGAATTTCACCGCCGGTAAAATCAGCACAATAACGATTTATCCGCCCACAATCAGCATCTTATATTGATACGCCAAGTAAATGAGCGCCCCCAGCGTGGTCAAAGCGCCTATAATGGCCAGCGCCGTGTACACATTTGCCTGGGGCTTAATCGTGATGCGAGCGGGAGTATCCATCCGAGACATAGCCATCGCTCCAGAAGTTCAAAAATCTCGTAACACCCGCCTAGGGCAGCGGCCCGGCGGACACCAACGCCCAATTATATCAAGTACCGGGGCCGCTCATAACGGTATCGTTTGTTTTGACGCTTTGGCCCGGCTTTACGAGCGTCACCACGCCAACGGATTGTGTGGGGTCTACGCTGCGAACCACAATGTCCGCGACATACGTTCCGTTGCGATACACGGTCAGGCGGGTACCGGTTGTTACACCGTCCCGGGCGCCCAGCGAAACGCTAACGTACGTATGACCATTTAGCGACTCTACCTGGTTAATAATGCCGTTAACCGGCGATGCCGTCGGCACGCCGATCATTTGATTCAGCGAAGCCGTCTGCGTCGGCGACTTGGCCGCCGACATGGCCTTGGTAAGCCTGGCATTCAGGTTGGCAATGCTTTCCTGCAGGGTTTGAATGGTCTTTTGTGCTTCATTGCGCTCGTTGGTGAGGTTGTCGTTGTGCCGATTGAGCTGGGCGTTCTCATTGATGGCCTTGAGCAACTCCGGCCGAATGAGGTTAAGCTGGGCGGTCTCGTCGGCGAGCTGCTTCTGCAGCGACGTGACCGAATCGGTCAACAGGGTAACATTGTTGGAGGCCTTCTGCTGGTCAGCCGCGGCCTGGGCGATTTGCGTATTGGCGCTTTGCAGTTTGGCCTGCAGGTTGGTGATCGCATCGCTGTATTTGCCCGCAATAGATACATTGGCCTGCTGCGCCTTGGACAACTCCGCCTGTGTCTGTGCGACAAGCGTATCCTGTTTGGCCAGCGCTGCGGACGCCGCCACCATGGAATTTTGCGTGGTCACAAGCTGCGCCCGGTAATTCTGCTGCTTGTAGGCAAACAGGACTACGAGCACTGAAAGCGTCAGCGCGAACAACACTTGCAGCACGACAAAAATTTTAGTTACGGTACTCAAGGCCGCCTCCGTTGGAAAAAGCCACCCAAAAAATGCCAACCACCAAAGTCAACGCTCTATCGCTTCAGGAGGGCCACCCGACAGCCCCGGTACTGCGGCTGCCGCGACGCCCCAAAAGCCACAGCGCACATTATTGTAACACCTGCGCTGCCGGCTCTGCCACCCCCGTACCTTGAAAGTGTAATGGCTGGCCAAACCCTGTCAAGGAAAAACTTGGCTCCTATGCCCATTTTTCACCAAGCCCCGCCAAACCCGGCTTTTTGCGGGAATGTCGCGAGACCGAAAAATGCTCGGTTTGAATCGAGGCCGGCGGCTTTGGCCCCGTCGCAGGCCGCGGCCGCGAGGCGGTTTTATGCATCGGGAGCATCGGCAAGGTCATCGTACACGGCGTCCGACGGGGCAGAACCGCGAGGTTCGGGCCAACTGCACCGTATGGTGGTTCCTTTGCCAGGCTCGCTTTCCAGCCATACGGTTCCGCCCATGGCGGCCACGGCATGTTTAACAATTGCCAATCCCAGGCCAGTGCCGCGGTCACTGCCGCCCCGGCTTCGATTCACCGTATAAAATCGCTCAAATACGCGCTGGCGGTCTTCCGGGGCGATACCGCAACCCGTGTCCTGTACTTCCATCGCCACTTCCACCGCCGGGTTGCCCGCCGGACCGCGCGCCAGCGTAGCCGCAGCGCCGCGCTTCCAGCGGACGGTTATGTGGCCGGCAGCCGTAAACTTCAGGCTGTTATCCACCAGGTTCTTTACAATTAACATAACCAGTCGTTCGTCGCCACGAACAAAATGCACGCCTGGAGCCGCCTCAAAGCGAAGGTCAAGTTTGCGGGCGGCGGCAATGTGCCCAAAAAGCGTCATGAGACTTTCGCGCAAATCATCTAGGCTGATCGGCTCAAATCGCACCAACGCACGCGGGTCTTCCGTACGCGAAAGGTCCAGCAGGTCCTGCACCAGAAGCTGCAGCCGCAGCACATGGCCGCCGATAATATTCAGACAGCGTTTAACCAGCGCCTTATCCTCCAGACCTGATTCCTGAATGGTTTCGACCGCGGCGCGAATGCTGGCCAGCGGCGTGCGCAGTTCGTGGCTGGCGTTGGCGACAAAATCAGTCTTCATCTGAATGTTCTGCACCAGTTCCGTTTGATCGTGCAGCAGCAGCAACATGCCGCGACGCCGGCCATCAAGCAGTACCGGCCCCGCCGTTGCCTGCAGCGTTCGGGGCGGGTCTACCAGGGTAAAACGCATCTGCCGCCGAACCACCTTGCCCGTTTTGCGGCTCGCGGCGATGAGATCAGCCCAGGGGCCTTGGGCCAGCATGTCGGACAATGACTCCTCAAAACGCACGCCCGCGCCGGCGGCGAGCAACTCGCGGCTTGGATCGTTGGCGATAATAATGCGCCCGCGCTCGTCGGAAATCAGGACGCTGTCGGGCAGGCGGGCCAGCAGTGCGGTAAGGCAGGCCGATCGCAACTGCATGTCGTCATGATCGTGCTGCGTCCGGCGGGCAAGCTCATTGACGCCGCGGGCCAGCGCTCCCACCAGCCCGCCCGCGGTGGGATCAGCCCGGCGATCCGTGGGGCCACTACGCAAAGCCTCAATAACCTCCCTCACGGAAACCAGCACCCGCCGCCAGAGCCACCAGCGGACGACGAATGCGAGCAGAGCAACCAGCGCCAATGCCAGAATAATTCCAAGCCACAGGTCTACGGAAGAAGAATTCTCCGCCGCTGGAGATGCCACTTGAACCAACATGTTGGGTATCAGGCCGATAAAATGCCCCCGTAGCAAAACAGGCCGCCTTGGCTAGTGTACTGTCCCTAACGGACGTTTACAGTTGCTGGCCGTCATGGTTCGCGGAGCACACGGCGTCGATAGCCCGCTTGGGCCAGAATATTTGAAAAAACTGTGAAGTGCATATCGTAAATCTTCCTCTGGGACACTACACTAGCTCGCCATGTCAAAAGCCGCCGGATGCTATTGTAATCGCCTGTGGGCTTTTAACATCTGCCGGAGAGGCCGCGACCAACCGATTCATCCAACGACCCAAAGTCGCCGCAAGTATTGCCGCAGCAAGTCGGCGCTAACCGCGGCAAAAAACCACCGCCGCATCGGGGTCCCGCCGCACGCCCCGGGACTGCAATATAAGACGCCCGTTAAAAATCAGCCGACTTCTTCAGGTGTTTCAATCAGCCGGTAACCAACGCCGCGCACGGTATGCACCATCCATTGATGTTCGCCGAGTTTGCGCCGCACGGCGGTTACATGCACATCAATGGCGCGGTCGGTCACAAAAACCCCCGCGCCCATGACCCGATCAGTAAGCTGATCGCGCGATAGCACGCGTCCGCGGGCCGTGGCCAAAGCGGTGAGCAGCTTAAATTCGGTCGGCGTTACGCTGACGGGACGGCCTTCAAGGGTGATTTCGTGCTTGGCTTGATCTATGACCAGCGAGCCGTTGTTCAGCACCGGCTGGGAGTTTTCGACAATGGCTTTTCGCCGCAGCACCGCGCCCACGCGCGCCACCAGCACCTTCATGGAAAAGGGCTTGGTCACATAGTCGTCGGCTCCCAGCGAAAGGCCTACGATAATGTCGGTTTCTTCGCCGCGGGCCGTAAGCATAAGAATGGGAATGTTGGCGGTCTGCGGGTCGCCTTTGAGCTTGGTGGCAACCTCCTGGCCGGAAAGGCCGGGCATCATCAGGTCCAAAATAACCAGGTCGGGCGATTGCTTGCGGGCCAATTCCAGGCCAATGCGGCCATCGCTTGCCTGCAGCACCTCGTAGCCGTGGCGTTGCAGATTCATGCCGATGAGGTCCACCAGATCGCGCTCGTCATCTACGATGAGGATTTTTTTCTTTCGGGCCATAACCTTCCCCTTCATTTGAGTTGCGAACGCCTGCGACCAAAGCCCCTCGCCGCCGCCAAAATATTGGGGCGACCCGGAGGCCGCGCACCTATTTCTTTGCGGACGGCTGCACGTAAAACCGCCGACAGGACTATAAACATGCTGCGGCGTGGCCTGACTGTCAAGGATCGCAGTAACACCTTCGCGCTTCACTCACCGCATATTAACCAAATCTTATTAAAACAAGCCCTTAAGGCGGTTTTAACACGTTCATCCACGATTGAACGGTTATTGCAAATTAAAAAGCTGCGTCAGCCGGCTTATTTAAAAAAGTGCGTTCCACAACACGACGGCTCGCACAGGCATCGCAATCGTCAAAGCTACTCCCGCCGCTGGGATATTTGCGAGGCGCGGCGCCTATGCACAATTGTTCCGATGGGCAGCGCCAAACCCACTACCGCGCCCGCCAGGTAGGAAGCCGCATGGGCGTAAAAGTCGGTTCGCTCGCCCACAGTATTTGAGATGTTTTTAATCCTCACTCCTGAAGCGGACAGCGCGTGTGCCGACGCCAACCCCACCCGGTGGCCCCAAAGGCCGCCTACAACCGCGCACGCGGCCATAAACAGTAAGCCGATCATCAGAGGCAACGCCAACACCCGCGGCGCGACCTGCGGCCATCGCCCCACCTGTGCCGCCAGCG
The DNA here is from genome assembly GCA_021780285.1 of Planctomycetota bacterium. GTDB lineage: Bacteria > Planctomycetota > Phycisphaerae > WQYP01 > WQYP01 > JABEVB01. The sequence goes on along the minus strand of JAJXZA010000225.1, from coordinate 332 downwards.
CCAGCATTACACCAAAAAATGTCGCCAGCGGCACGGTTGCGACCACACCCCACGCGGGTCCCAGCACCGTTGGCGAGCTGCTATGAAAAACAGCGGGCCACCCGAGATCAGGGTGATCAACATTAAAATACCGCGGACAAATTCGCGCCGTTATTTCATCGTGAACGATGCCATAGCCGACGCCGCACAACACACACATGGCGACAGGGTGTGGCCATATTTTTTGGCATCAAGCGGCCCGTGCCCGCATAGCCCACCATTGCTGATGCTGGTTACTCTCGCGCATCGCCAGCAGGGTCATCATGGCGGCGGCGTGGTCGGCATCCCATTTC
>JAJXZA010000197.1 GCA_021780285.1 Planctomycetota bacterium | reverse complement strand
CAGCCTTCGACGCCATACGCCAATACAATTTTGTGAATTTTGAGGACGAGACAACGCAACCGGCTCTCGTGGTCGCCTTGCCGCATGGCCAGCGGTATGGCATTACGCCGCCTTATTGCGCAGCTGTTTGTTGCCGATGCGCCTTGGCGTGGCTTGCTATTTGCGCGACCCACGGTCGCCAACGCGTAACGGTGGGCACTTCTGGACATGCTCCTGCCGGTTGGTCTGGCACGAGTTTCCCTCAGACAGCGGCCGCTATTTTATAAAATTACTCGATTTGGAATCTCATCGCATCTACTGGCCTAAAACTACGGCGATTCCGGAGAGCACCAATTCCAGTTTGGACTGCGATAACTTGCCGGCCCGTTGAGCCAGGAAATTCTTATCAATACTGACAAGCTGCGATACATTCGCCACAGAGTCCTTGGGTAGTGAAGTGCTTTTGGCCGATAGCAGCACATTCACTGGCGCTGTCGCCCATTTGAGGTTGCTGGTAAGGGGAACACATACAACAGTCGAGAGGCGGCTTTGATTCAAGGGATTGCCTTGGACAACCGCTACCGGCCGCCTGAAGCCCGGACCCGATCCTGCTGGATCGGGCATGTCTACCCACCAGATATCGCCTTGCGAAATCACCATTCGGAGCGATCCAGAGTGCGGCGTACCGCAGATGAAATGAAGCCGTCGAGATCGCCTCGCGATTTGCTGACATCCGCGCAGGTACGATTCATCGCATTAGTAACCTCGTCGGGCGAATGTTTGACCAGGTACTCGTGTAGCGCATCGCTGAACAGACGGCTGCGCGACTTACCAAAGTGCCGGGCCAGACGCTCCGCGCTGGTGTAAATATGATCGGGAATAGACACGGCAACTTTCATACCAATGGTATAACCCCGGTAAGCATGCCCGGCAACACATGTATAACAGAAGCAACGTAGTTGCATGTAAGGATATACCACGGGTTTTTTGGGTCAATGACCACAAGGTTTTGCGTAATATCCCCGGCGGCCCGCCACGGCTTTGGCTTGCAGCCAAGCGTGAAAAAATCGGCAAAACTCCCGAAATCGGGCGCAAAGTGCGAAAGTCGGGTTAAGCGGAGGTCGTTGCGGGCGGGCCCTACCAAATACAGGCCGCAGAGCGGTTCAAGACGTTCGCTGCCGCCGCAGGCGAGCCGGTTGTTAATGCTCGTCGGGCAGGATGGTCATCAAGGCATCGAGGCAATCGGGGTCGAAGCCGCTGCCGCGGTCTTTTTCCATCAGTGCGATGGCCTCATGATGGCACATGGCAGCGCGCTGGGGTCGCTCGGCGGTCAGCGCGTCGAACACATCGGCGACGCTGATGATTTTGCTCTCCTGCGGAATCGCCTCGCCCGCAAGGCCTACGGGGTAACCCTGACCATCGGGCCTTTCGTGGTGGGCACCGGCAATGGCGGCAATCTGCTCGAAGCCGGTAATGCCCTGCAAAATGTGGCTGGTCATTCGGGCATGCTCGCGCATTGCGGCAACCTCGGGCAGCGTCAGCTTACCGGGCTTTTCTAAAATCAGGTTGCTGATGCCAAGGTTGCCGATGTTGTGCAGCAGTGCCGCCCGCACCAAGATGCGCCGCTGCTGCTGCATGAGACCCATCTGCCGGCCGATGCGCTCAGCCAGGCGCGCCACCCGCGCGCTGTGTCCAAAAGAAAATGCCGATTTGCTGTCTACGAGCCGGCCAAAAGCGCCGCATACGAGGTCTATGCGCTCCTGGGTGGCCATGACATCGTCGGATACACCCTGCATAACCTCCCGGCGCAGGTCGCCGGCTTTGAGACTAAGCCAGAAGTCATCATCCTGCGTGGCCGCGTCAAGCGCGTGGACAACGTCGGGGTCGTACTCAACGCCCGAGTGCGATTCAATTGCATCCATGGCGCGAATAGAACCATGCGAATGCAGCAGAAGGTCCAGGTTGCGTGCCACCAACGCTATGCGGCTGGCGATGGGTATATGCTTGCCGGCGATTTTTCGGGGCCAGCCGCCGCCGTCGAAATGCTCGTGCAGGCTGCGCACCGCGCCCGCGATGCTGTCGCCAAAGCCCATCTCACGGACGATTTCAGCGCCTTTGTCAGCGCGAAGCGCGGCCAGATCGGTCCAGATCATATTGTTGTGCAGCACCAGCCGCAGTGTGTGCAATGGCTGGCCGCCGACATGCCGATTCTGTGAGGCTTGATTTAATGAAAACGCAATCGCCTGCCTACGCGAGCGCAAATTGACCCGCATGGCGGCTTTGCGAAATACAAGGTCATCGCAGCCGAAAAGCTCATGAATGCGGCTGGCAGTAAAGGGTACGCCGGCATCTTTGAGCAGCACCGAATAGAGCATGTCGGTTGACTCGTGTTCAGGCAGATTGAGTTGAGCGGCTATTTTTGAGGCAATCCAGGCGCAGCGTGTGCTGTGGCCGGTTGGCGCCCCCGCGGCGAGGTCCAGGCCGGCGGAAAGGCCGACAATCAAACCAAGCAGCGAAGTGGCTGGAACTTCCGACGGTGCGTTAAACGTGAGCGTGCGTTGAGCGAGCAGCATGGCTAACTCCAAAAAACAGGTCGGCGGATGCCGGCACAGCCGACATCACCCATCACAGCGCCGAAGCGCGGGCCGCATCGCTCTACCGTCGCACAAGGCGCTGGGGCCACATAATTTTTCGGCAATACGGGAAGCCCGTCTACAAGCGCTTTTTGAGACCTTGGGTTGCGGTCGTGCAGCCGCAGGATTATTGGACGCAAAGCCCCATGCCCGGTGCGGTGCGGTTTGCGATCAAGGCATCTTGTACGCAGAAGTTGTGCGGCGTGAAAAGGGCGTTTTTCCGTTAAGGTCGCAATCGTATGACATTTGGACGGTAAATGATCAGCATCGCCCGCTTCGGCACAGCTTTTGCATTGTTGGTGCTGCGTACTGCGGCTGCGCGTCGTTGCCGCGAACATTGTGTGCAGCGGCAGGCAGCCGCAAGAGGTGCCGGTTGTGCGAATTGGGTTCGTCGGTTTGTTGGATGCCGCGCCGCTTATGGTGGCCCGGGAGCGTGGGCTTTTTGAGGAAGAAAGAGTGCAGGTGCAGCTCGTGCGCCAGCCCGGATGGCGCGCCATTCGCGATGGCTTAAACGCCGGCTGGCTGGACCTGTCGCACGCGCTCCTGGGTGCAAGCGCCATGAGCCAGGTGGGTCGCGACGGCTATGCCGAGTCGGTGCAGACGCTGATGACCCTGGCCCGCGGCGGAAGCTGCATTGTGGTTTCAAGCCGGCTTGCGGCGCTTGACGCTTTTACTCCGGCCTCGCTTGGCGCGGCGGTGCGCCGTGTTTCACAGCGGAATATGCTTTCGTGCGGGCATCCCGCAAGATTGTCGGCCGAGCATTTTGTGCTGCGCGACTGGCTGGCCCAGGGCGGCCTCAAGGCCGGTGCAGACGCCGAATTCATGCCGTTGACGCCCAGTCGAATGGTTGAGCACCTGGCCAAGGGGTATCTTGATTTGTTTTGTGCGCCGGAACCGTGGGGCCTGCTGGCGCAGCGGCAGGGCATCGGCCGCATTGCGGCGTGCTCGGTGGATGTTGTGCCCGATCATCCCGAAAAATTGCTTGTTGGACGAGCCGCATTTTTTGCCCGGCATGAAGACGAGGTCATCGGTGCGATGCGCGCCGTGCTGCGGGCATGTCAGTTTTGCGGCGAGCCGGCCAACTATCCGCAGATTGCGGCCTGGCTCGCAAGCGAGCCGTATCTGAATCAACCGGCGGAACTTATTTTACAGAGTCTATGCATCGGGCCTCACAGCGCGGGCTGTGAGTCGCTGGCGGCCGCACGCAGGCCCGAATGGCAATTTCGCAGTTTCAGCCCGCAGGGGTGCTTTCCCTCGGCTACCCATGTGGTGTGGATGCTCGCGCAAATGATGCGCTGGGGCGAAATTCCCGCCGGCTTTGACGCCATAAACGTGGCCCGGCGAAGCGTTCAGCCCAACTTGTTCCGCACGGCGGCGGCATCGCTTGGCATACAAACTTCGGCCCAAGAGTTCCCGGACATGACGCTGAAGCATGGCACGTTTAACGTTGAACAGCCGCAGGCCATCGGCTCCATTGCCGCATTGCCGAAGCCTGTTTCATGGCGCATGCCTGCGTGAGGCTTTGGGAGCCATCGGGGCAATGTTGCGCCGTCAGCGCGGCATACGGTATTTGGTGCTGCCGCGCATGGGCCGATGCACCAACACCGGCATGCCGCCGCGACCGAGGCGCAGCTTGCGGGCCGGGTCGAGCACGCGACGCTTGGGTGCAAAGCGATCAGGCACTTCGGCGGCATCAAGCCATTCGATATTTTTGCTTTCGATTTGCCGCAGCGCCATTTCGCCCTCGTAGGCGTCGCGCTCGGCAAAGCCATCTTTTATCAGAGCCACTTTCTGCCGGCGCTGCAGCAGCCCGAGGACGGCCATGCGAACCGACAGTTCCAGCGGGCCGCCCATCACCAGCCAGATATCAGCCTCGGCTTCGGAAAGCAGGCGATCGAGCCGGGGCGAAACAAACGGATCGGTATCGGTAAGGTCAAATATGAACTGCTGGGCGCCGGCAAACCCCTGCACCGGTATATCGGTGCCGCAATCCACGGGAAGTTCGACAAAACGGCGCAATAATGTACCGGGCAATTTTTTATGGCCTTCGGTGCCCGGTGTGCCCACCACCAGCGTTTTGCCGCGGTCGGCAATAGAAGCCGAATGCAGGCGGGTGCTTACAACCGGAACGCTATGCTTGTCGGCCCATTGAAACACCGCGTTGAGGGCCGGTACGACTGCCGCAAAGTTATGCAGCGTGTAAACGCCTTGTTTGGCAAACAGGTCGTTTTGGGTGTTGAGGTCGAGAATGGCCGGGCCAGAAATCCTGATCATTGCAAATCCCCTCGAAAAGGCTCGATGTTTGCCGATGATTTCGCCAAAAACAAATAGGCGAACACATTCAACTGTGGCTCCGATAAGAGCATCATCGGCACGAGGCTCCATATAGCTATACGGACAAAGCCGCACTTTGGAGCACAATTCGGTTGTGCTCAATAGGATGTAGGGGCAAATTTCGTGCCAATCGCCGGAAAAAACTTGACGATCCCGCAGCGTGTCATTTATCATAAAGCTTTATTATATAATAACTTATATCACATTTAGTCGCCGAAAACGCTACAAGATTGGGCTATACCCCAGCGAGAATTTTATTTGACAAGCCTTGTTCAAATGACTATCAATGCGGAAATGAGGGCGTCAACGTGGCTCGGTGACCGACATGTTGCGTCCTATAACATGCCACTGGCGGTCAATGTGGCAGCTATAGTCGGGTCGGCGCGGGCCTGCTAGTTGTTCATTATTATGAATATTTTGCTTTTGTACCTATAATAGCCGAGTATGGTTGCAGTGGGCCGACGGTATATTACCAAGCGAAGCGTCAGCTGCACTCAAACGGCGGTGCCGATGCAGCCGCAGGCGAAGCGAGCCGGCAACGCGAAATGGGCTTAAAGCTCGATTCACCGAAAGTGCCCTTATATAAGGATGGCAAGCAGGTGGCTAAAACCTCATCTCAATCTTCTGGTCCGGCTCTGGTGATTGTTGAATCTCCGGCGAAGGCCAAAACCATCAACAAGTACCTCGGCTCAAACTTTGAAGTGCGGGCCTCAATGGGCCATGTGCGCGACCTGCCCGAAAAGGGCCTCGGCGTAGATGTCGAAAATAACTTCGCCCCCACCTATGAAGTGCTCGATCGTCGCCAAAAACTCATCGGTGAGTTGCGTACAGCTGCGCGCCGGGCCGGTGAAGTGTATCTCGCAACCGACTTGGACCGCGAAGGAGAGGCCATCGCCTGGCACCTCGCCCATGCGCTCAACCTGCCTGAACGCCAGGCCAAGCGCGTGGTCTTCAACGAAATAACCAAGACAGCCATCCTCAAAGCGTTTGATCATCCCCATACGATTGACCTCGACAAAGTAAACGCCCAGCAGGCCCGGCGCATACTCGACCGGCTGATGGGCTATAAAATCTCGCCGCTGCTCTGGAAAAAGGTGGCGCGCGGGCTTTCAGCCGGCCGTGTGCAAAGCGTGGCGCTAAAAATTATTGTGGATCGCGAGCGTGAAATCGCCGCCTTCATGCCTGAAGAGTACTGGAAGGTTGCCGGCGTATTTACCACCGACATTAAAGCAGCCGCCGACCTTGCCGCCCAATGGCAGGCGTTTATCGCCGGCCCGCAGGATGATGACGATGCCGCCGATGACGGCACCGATTCCGCGTCGGTCGCCACGGCTCCCAACGCGGCTGAACGCACCGCATGGCTTGCCGAAAATTCGGGCTTTAAGGCTCAGCTGGTGGAGCTTGACGGCAAAAAATTTGATCCCAAAAACGCCGCCGACGCCCGCCGGGCCGCTGTGGCCCTGGGCCTGGTTAACCTGCGAGAGCAAACGGTAGACAACGATGGCTCCAATGGGCCGCGCGGCATTCCCAATCGCGGTGCGGCGGCCAAAATAACCACACTGATGGGCGATATCGCCGCAGGAAAAAACGCCCCGACATTTGCCGTGCGCAGCTTAAACACCCGGCCTTCGACCTCGCGGCCGCCGGGTCCATTCAGCACCAGCACGCTGCAGCAGGCGGCGAGCAACCAGCTCGGTTTCGGCGCCCAGCGCACCATGCGCGTCGCCCAGCAACTTTACGAAGGTGTGGAACTGCCCAACGTGGGCGCGGTGGGCCTTATCACCTACATGCGTACCGACTCGCAGAACCTGAGCAACGACGCGATCGCCATGGCCCGCGGTTACATTCAGACAACGTTCGGCAAGCCCTATCTGCCTGAAACGCCCAACATTTACGCCAGCCGCCAGGGCGCTCAAGAAGCCCACGAAGCCATTCGTCCCACGGATGTAACGCTCACGCCCGCGAGTGTGCGGCGGGCGCTTAGCGATGAACAATTCCGGCTTTACGATCTGGTATGGAAGCGTTTTGTCGCCTGTCAGATGACGCCTGCACAATGGCTTGTTACAGAGGCCATTATTGAGTGTCGCCCAATGGCTGGCGGCGATTCCGCCAAGTGGCCGCTGTTTAAGGCTTCAGGCCGTGCGCTGAAATTTGACGGCTTCACCCGCGTGGCGGGCACTTTTGCCCGGTTTGATGATCAGATTCTGCCAAACCTTTCAGAAAAGCAGCCGCTGGCGCCG
>JAJXZA010000136.1 GCA_021780285.1 Planctomycetota bacterium | reverse complement strand
GGTCAAAACCATGATGCATGCCGCTGAAAAACAGCGGCACCTGTATGCCATGCCGGCGTGCCATGGCGTAGAGGTCGCGGTAGTACTTGCTGGGCATATCGGTACCCCAGGCGTTGTCTTCGTTTTCAAGCTGCACCATGATGACCGCCCCGCCGTGGTTGATTTGATTGGCGGCGACAATGGGCAAAAGCTTGTTCCAAAACACCCGCAGCGGATTCATAAATGCAGGGTCATCGCGACGCACAACCACTCCAGGCTCCATGGCCAGCCACAGCGGGTAACCGCCATCGTCCCACTCGGCACAGTCGTAAGGCCCGCAGCGCACCAGGGCGTACATACCCATCTTGTGCACAAGTTGTAAAAAGGCATTCAGATTCGCCCGGCCTTTAAAATCAAAAACTCCCGGCTGCGGCTCCTGAAAGTTCCAGAACACATAGGTTTGCACGGTGTTGAAGCCGGCTCGCTTCATCTTGAGGAGCCGATTGCGCCAGAGAGCACGGGGGACGCGAGCATAATGAAAGCTGCCCGAACAGATAAACACGGGCTTGGATCCGATGGTAAATCCGCGGCCGTTAATATGAATGATATTGGCGGCCGAGCCTATTGGCTTAAACATGTCGGTATTAGCCAGCGCAGGCATCGCCAGCGAAAGCACCGCAACAATAGATAATGCGAATTGAATAAAACACAGATTTGCCTGATGTTTTAATTGAGTCATGTAATCCCCGCAAAAGCTGTAAATGTCGAGCTTGTGGAGATATTGTAAGGGCATCGAAGAGATATTGGTAATTGGGCGTATAGAGCATAGGCATCTTGCGGGCGCGCGGCCTGATTGCTCTGAGGCATTGGGGGCCATCGGAGTGGCAACGGTTCACGAACAGCGGGCGGGGCAGGCTGGAAACCTGCGTTACAAGGGGTGGGTCGGCTGTGCCCCGACGGTCCAAGCCGTTGCCCCGGATAGAGTTCAGCGGTTTGAGCGGTTGGAGGGGATAAAATTAAATTCGCCCACACCATGAATCAGCACAAAACGACACGGCGAGTCGCCTTCGTTGATTAGCTCGTGATCTATACCGGGGGCAAAGCGAAAACGCTCGCCGCTTTTCAGCACACACTGCCGCTGGCCTTGAATGTTGCAGGCCAGCTCGCCGGAGAGGCAATAGCAAATTTCTTCGGTATTGGAATGATGATGCTCGGGCACCGGCGTGTGCGGCGGCAGAAGAAACTCTACGACACGTACCTGATCCGACTGCACAATCACTTCCATATCGGCGGGGTTGTATTGTTTATTATTCATAAGATTATTTGCCAAGAGCCACGCCGCATAAATGTACCGGCTGATATATTTTTTTCATCTCTGCGTTCCCCCGCATTGCACACCTGTGATATCTTGTTTTTTGAACAAGATATACGCAACCGGCTGCCGCGAACTCACAACTCCCGTCGCACCGCTCCCATCTTGTGGCCCGCAGGCCGCGCTGCGACCCAACGCCCGTCTTGCGTCGCCCCGTGTCCCCTGCAGTGAACCTTCTCGTATCTTCCCGCACGATCCGTGCCTTGGCGGTGAATTTCATTCGCATAGCGTGTCGCTATGATCAACAACGTCTCTGTGTGCTCTGAGGCCTCTGTGGCAAAACCCGTCACAGCCGTATCACGCCGGGTTAACTTTGCTCATAACATAGCGTACCAGGGTGTCTACGGTAAAGACATCCCAAAACTTGTTGACATCGGGGTCTTTTTCAAACGCAGTCAGGTCGGCAAAGGGCATACGAGTCTTAAGCTCGGCCAAGCCTGCGGGCGTTACGCGGCCATTGGCCACATACTCCGGGTTGGCAAAGAGATTTTCAGGCATGAGGTCGCCTTTGGGTATTTTGATGCCAAAGGCTTTTTCAAGCTGAAATTGAATGTCAAGATAATCAATGGATTCGGCACCGAGGTCGGCGGTAAGCCGGGCGGTGGGTGTAACCTCCGCATCATCCACGGCGAGGGCTGTGGTGAGCACGTCTTTTACCTTCGCAAACACTTCGTCTTGAGTCATAGCCATGGATATACCCTTATTTTAAGCAGCCCAAAACCGGTACCTGCCCGGTTAAACTTTTCAGCCGTTTGCCCACGCGGCAATCAGCGCGCCAAAGGAGCCGCGGCCATCCCGCCCCATCGTAGCCCCATCCATCAGGCGACGGCTTTGTTTATCATCGCATCGCGCTGCAAATCTTGCCAGCGGCCGCGAAGCGTTTGAATCAGATTGCTTTCGATGGCGGCCATCGCTGGGTCCAGCGCAGCGAGGTTAATGTGCCGCAGTTCCAGCCGGCCCTGTATGGCCGTTTGGCCATCTACGATGCCGCGAATTTTCAGGTCGCTGCGGTCGGCCTGAATGTCAACCGCTTCGGCCCGTACCTGCAGCGTGTGGCCCGGCGCTACAAAAGCCCCATAGCGGATACCGCGCGCGGTTTTGAGCGTTACCACCGAGGCCGAAAAATCGAGCGTGCTGCGCACCAGCCAGGCCGAAGCCTGAATGGCCGCTTCGAGCATTAAAACCCCCGGCAACACCGGAAACCGCGGAAAATGGTCGGCCAAATACTCTTCGGCCAGGCTTACCTGCTTGCTCATGACAATGCTTTTGCCGGGGTCGAGTTCCAGTAGGCGGTCTACCAAAGTAAATTGCACAGGCCCATGCCCCCAAAGCTTGCCGGAATAAAGCAGTTCCAACAATGGCAAATCCGCCAACGTTGTAACCGCCATGCATGTGTTTGACAAGCAGATGGGCGGAGCGCAACAGGCGGAAGACGCGGCCAAGCGTGCATCGTAGCCGCGGGGTAATTTGCCCCATTGCGTGCGGCGGTTAGTTTGGCAGCAACTTTATCGCGGCGATCACCGGTTTGCGGTACACGGCAGAAGGCTCGGTCTGGCCCGCCCCACCGGGCGTATACGTCAGAGCACTGTCGGTTGCGCTCCAACCAAGGTTACAGCCCGACCGGTCAATAACGGCGACAAATCGCTGGCTGCCTTCCAGAACAAACTCAGCGGTTGTGCTATTCGGATCAATACTAATTTTACCGCTGGCTTGGGTTGCGGAATACCAATCAGTGTCCCGAGGCGTAACGCCATTGGGCCTAAGAGCCTCAATTAAGCCATAAACCGCAAAGGTATCGCTGCGCACCGTGCACATATTGGCCAGCGAGGCCCAATATTCGTCGCGCTGATCCATAGTTGTCGGCAAAGTGCTGGTTAGATTAAAGATGCCGCCGTACGGGCCAGAAATGGCGTAGGCCAAATCGGCCATGGAGGATATGCCCATGCCGCCTAATTGGCCTGTAGAGGTTCCGTCGGCGTAGCTAGTACCTACTGTACGATCGCGGAAGCTGGCAATGTCGGTCGCAATTTGCGTTTCGTTGGCGGCAGTCAGTGGAGCAGCCGTCAGGCTCGCCAGCATGGCATCAAGCACCGGCAGCGAGGCGGTATTGACGTTAATTCGCCCCGGCATGCGCAGCTTGTCGAGCGTATATGGGTCAAACGTGGTGTTGTAGCTGGAAGGCCCGCCGCCATCGTTGGTGTCGGCATACGAGGCCTGGTTCGTCATGGTGATGTACTGCAGCATGCCTTGGGCACGATCATCCGGCTGTACAGCGCCAATTAATGGGTTGGCCATAAAATCAAAGCGCGCATTGGCCTCGTATTGAAGGGTGGTGTAGGGCTCGTTGGGGTCTTTCGTTAAGTCACCAATGGTTTGGGAGATCATTTGAATAGGGACAAACGCACCACTGGTGGTGCGGCCAACCGCCGAGAACAGACGCGAGACGCGGTTGAAATCGGCCAGATTAAGCAGCGGCGCATACGAAGCAGGCGTTGCAGCATAGCCAGGGGCATCCAGGTAATCGGCGAAGCGATCATAGAGAGGAATGCTCACCGGATCCCCAACAACTGCCACCGAAACGCTGGTGGCCAAGGGAGTAGAAAGCAGCGCTGGCAGCGACACATGCACCCCGTCAGCGCAATACCAGCCCGGGCCGGTACCGCTGTTATAACGCGAAATGAAATAATTTTGAGAGTTGGTGCCATTAGGAATGAGCGTGCTGCTCAAAAATGCCGTGTAATCAAAATCGTCTACCGGGTAATTGGTTCCTGGGCCTGCGGGTGACACGCCGGGCCGCGTCAGCACCGCCTGCAAAGATGTGCCGGCAGTTTGGAAAGCGAGGCTGGCGTTGTCAACGGGAGTAATACCGGATGCCACGGGTATCGGCGGCGAGGCCTTCTCCTCGAATACCGTGTAGCCATTTGCCGGTACGGAGCCTGAAAGCGCCACCAGCGAACCGCTGTAGGACGTGGTACTAGCGCTGTAGAGCCGCAGGTTCCATCCGGTTAAGCTGATAGCCGTTTTGAACGGGTTAAATAGCACCACCGCGCAATTATTGAAGGTCAACTGGCCGGTGGAGGATCGGCTTGCGTTCACGGCAACCTCTTCTATAAAAGGCTGCGCCGCTTCACCCATGATGTACAAATTGGAGGCTGGCACTGCGCCCGGCAGCGTCAGTTGCCCAGGGCCGGTACCGACCACAAGAGCGCTGTTGATGTCGGTGCCGCCACTGAAGCTCAGGCCGCTGCTGCCCATCCAAATACCGTTAGGCCCTATCAGGCACGGCCCATTGCTTGTGGCCGCGTAGTTGTACATATAATCCAAAAAATTTATTGCCTCCGCCGTGTACTCCTCGGGCGTGTAGCCGAGTGAGCGCATGGCCGTTGCCAAATCGGTGGCGGTAGCCGCCGCAAACTCTGCCTGCTGCGACGCGGTCAGCCCGGATTGACTCGCCGCATTAATAAATATCTTCCTTGGAAACGTCGGCCAGATATACTGCGGATTGCCGCCGGGGGACGTGAATGACGTCGCCCCGTTAAGCGTAAACGCCGCCGGGTCCGCGGCTGGCCGAATACTGCGGTCCCAGGAGTAGCTGGTATAAAACATGCGGTTAAGATACGGCGCCGTGCTCCCCAGGCTGTACGTAGTTGTCGGTGGACCTAGCGTCTTTGGCCAGGCATTGCCCGCAGCGCCCAGATACGGTGAGCCATAATAAAAACCGCCGCCAATATCGCCATACGAGCGCAGCTCCAATTCGGTGCTTAGCCCAAACCATGCGGCGGTAGTGTTGTTAAATTGCATCAGCACCTGCTGCCAGTTGGGCAGGTTGTAGGTAACAGCAATCGACCCTTGCCGGGCGGTTTGCAGTGCGGCAGCGGTATCAGCCCCCATGATAGCCGAGGCATCGAGGGCGGTCCCATCCATATACTGGCCATAGTTATTGATGAGGCCGCCTACCGCGCCTGCATTCAGGTTGGCAAGTGAGTTGGTGTCAATAATGCGAAGCGCGTAGCGGTAGCGTGTACCGTTGGGGTCGCTGTACGGCAGCAGGTTCCATACGGCGTCGGGCGTTCCGTAGGCTGTGGAGCTTCCCACGTGCGAGGGCACGCATACTGAGGCATTTGCCGAGAGGCTGGACGGCGCAATATCGTATGCGCCTGTCGTTGTATCGTAATACTCAGGTGTAAGCGTTGAATATAGGTTACCAGCCGATACGGCCGTCCACGAACCGCTACCCGGTGCGGAGTTCGCCCCTACCGCTGTCGTCGCTATATAGTCTTGCCCATTGTAAAACACCGTCGCCCCTGCGGGGTACGCAACGCCAAGCTCCCACGGAATTGCATTCACCAACCACGACTCGCTCTGCGCCGGCGCCCAGGACGCCGAGCCGGTGGTGGGCGTTTGGCCACTGCTCGGAGCAATGGCAATATAGGTAGCAATATTCGGCGATGGTCCGGATGCAACCATTTGCCCAGGCAAATATGAGGCGGTTGGGCTAAACAAGGACACAGACTGTGGGTAATCGTAAAGGCGTGATGGAGCATAGGGCAAAACACTCCAGCCGGTGCCGCCGGCGGCCGGGTCTCCTGTGGCTCCGGCACTGGCAACGAAATATGTCTTTACGCCATTGTATTCGGTATAAACAATGCTGTTGGCCCCGTAGGTCAGGCCCGGAGACCATTGATTGACGTTTGGCCCGAACATGTTGCCGTTGGCATCTTCGGTTTGAGTCAGCATCAGGTTGCGCACAATGTTGAGCGATGCCTGCTGTGCAAACGTCAAATTGGCATTGGCTGCGGCATCGTAGGTGGATTGGCGGTCTACGCGAGCCATGAGAATGTATGCCGTGCCCATCACGGCCAGCAGCACCAAAATGGCCACCACCAGCAGCAGAATCATGCCGCGGTTATGAGCGCGGGCCGTGCGTAAGCCAGGGCCGGCACTGACAGATTGGGTGCAGGTAATCATACGACACCTCCAATACTTTCACCGCCGAGATGTTTACCACAAAGGCACAAAGACACCAAGATTTTATTATTGGGGCGCTGCGCGACGGGGGTTTTTGCCACAGAGGGCACAGAGGACACAGAGATATTTGCACCACAACGACACGACGACACGACGTGCAAATTAAATTCACCGCGAAGACGCGAGGGCGCAAGAGGGTCCACCGCAGGGGGCGCAGAGGTACGCAGAGGGATTTTTACAACAGAAGACTCAGAGATATTCTTACCGCAATCCCGATCTCTAATAATACTGAAAGGATACCGGGACAGGCGACACGATCCCGATCTCAAAATGTGATTTTCGGATATCGGGACACGCGGCGCGAAGGTGGAATTAGATTCACCGCCGAGATGTTTACCACAAAGACACCAAGGCTCGAAGATTTTCTTTAGAGAGGTTTTATAAGTCGTTTTTTTAATTTCGCCTTCGTGTCTTCGTGTCTTCGTGGTTAAATATTCTCTGCGTCCTCCGCGGCTCTGCGCGCGATTCGTCACTAATAAGCCTCCGTGGCCTCTGTATTGCACACCTGTAATATCTTGTTTTTCTGACAAGAAAATCTTGGTCCGTTGCTCCAGTTCCACGTCGCGGCAGCGTAGCGACCCGCGCCCCAACTCAAGCGCAGCGCCCCAAAATCTCCTGCTCGACTGCTCTTGCGGCCCGCAGGCCGCGCTGCGATCTCTGTGGCTAAGTTCTCTTTGGCTTAAAATCATTTTCATCGCGGCACCTCAATTTCCCGGCAGGCGGATCACCTGCGTGATGACGCGGCCGGCCTCAAGCTCGTTGTTCGGGTCGGTCACCGTGTATGTAATTTTAAGCGCCTTGGGCCAGAGTGCGCGA
>JAJXZA010000005.1 GCA_021780285.1 Planctomycetota bacterium | reverse complement strand
AGGCGATGTGTAAGACGTTGACCCTGCGGCTCAAGCGGCCAGGCATGAAATGGGATGCCGACCACGCCGCCGCCATGATGACCCTGCTGGCGATGCGCGAGAGTAACCAGCATCAGCAATGGTGGGCGATGCGGGCACGGGCCGCTTGATGCCAAAAAATATGGCCACACCCAATTGTCGCGTCGTCTTTGGTAAGCCTTATGTACGGTCAAGTTGTCGCATATAATCTCAGGTTATCGTATGGCCTACGGGGAGCATAAGCGGTATGAGCGGGACGGATTTTTATGGCGAGCATGAAATCTAAAAAGCCTTTGGTGCAGCGGCTGAAGAAAAATCTCAAGCGTCCGTTTCGGCACCAGATAGCCGAACGGCAGGCTCACCGGGATTTTCTAAAGTTTCGCCGCATGGCATCTAGCGGCAACCGGTTTCCACTGCGTTGGGATGATCGGCTTATTATTGCAAATGAGAATACCGCCACCACCGACTTCCCACGCAATTATGTCTACCACACTGCCTGGGCCGCGCGCATGCTGCGGCAAATTCAACCTGATCGGCATGTTGACGTGTCGTCGAGCTTGTATTTCAGTGCGATTGTTTCTGCATTTGTGCCGGTGGATTTTTACGATTACCGGCCAGCTAAACTGGTTTTAAACAATTTTACGTCGAGCCGGGGTGATCTAACTCGCTTGGACTTTGCAGACGCAAGCGTGGAATGCCTTTCCTGCATGCATGTGGTTGAACACATTGGGCTGGGGCGCTATGGCGATCCGCTCGATCCGGATGGTGACCTCAAGGCGATTGCGGAGCTTAAGCGTGTGGTGCGGCCCGGAGGTCATCTGCTTTTTGTCGTGCCCACCGGCCAGGCGCGCATCTGCTATAACGCCCATCGGGTTTATGGTTACCGGCAGGTGCTGTCTTATTTTTCAGAGATGCAACTGGTGGAGACGGCCCTTGTCACCGCCGATGGTGCGCCGCCGGAAGGTCTGAAAAGCAACGCTCCAGAGGAACTTGTTAATCAAGCAATCGGACGGCACCGGATGCTATTTGTTTCAGCGGCCCCAGAGCTGACAGGACCGGGCCTGCCGGGAGCCCGTGTCCCGGTGCATTATGACCTGAGCGTTGGAGTCGCAGCACGTGACGTTTAGCTTAAAACCTGTTGAGCGAGCCCTGCGACGTTGGCGAAACACCGTGTTTCCTTCGCAAAACTATCGCCGTCGCTGTCTTTCTCGGCCCGATCTTCTAACCAACAGCGTGGCCGTGCGGCATCATGGCTTTAATATTTGTTGGTGTTTTCAATACGCATACGCCCGAGAGTTTGCCCTCCGGTTTATACTCCCTTGGGCGATGCCCGAGGCCGAGCTGCTGCCGGCAGATGCGCCCATGGATTTTGCGGTTGGGGTGCATTTATACGATGAAACGATCATCGGGGCTTTTGCCGACATGCCAGGCCGGAAGTTTCTGCTTTCCGGTGAATTGGAAACCCGTCACCCGCGTCTGGATCGAGCCTTGAGCTTTGTACAGGGGCCGCAGCCTGCCGATGATCCGCGTTACATTCGCTATGCTCCGATCTTATGTTTTTGGGTTCCGCCGCTTACGCCCGTAAAAAACCGTGCATGCTCCGTGGTAGATTCCGGGCGCTACCCCTGGCGGGTTGAATTGATAAACAAACTTGCGGAGAAGATTGGCTCTGTAGATATGTTTGGAGGTTTATCGGGCCGGGAACTTGGCGGCTATCACGGCCAAAGCGGCGCCGCCGGCGGCAACGACAAATATCTTGGCATTCAGGATTACTGCTTTTATCTGTCGCTGGAGCGGGCCGTCGCCGACGACTACATTACCGAAAAGTTCGCCGATGCGGTGCTGTGCGATGCCGTGCCCATTTATCATGGCGCGCCCAACATCCGCCAGTACGCATATGCCGATTCCTTTATAGCCGCTGACGACATCGGCCAAATGGATTGGGCCGATTGGCGGCATGAGTACGATCGCCGCTTGCCGGCTTTACGGGCGCAAAAGGAGTTTTTGCGAACGCAATTGAATGTGTTTTCATATTTTACAACCTTGGCGGATAATCCCTCGCTGCTGAACCAGCCGCGTCCGATTACGCTGGGCCGGTAGGCGCACCATCGGGAAACTTTCATGAATAAGCCCGTGCAGAGCCTGTCTATACTTATTGCCACCCACAACCGCTCTGTACTGCTGCGGCAAACGCTTCAAAGCATAGGCGAGTGGTCGCTGCCGGCCGGCGTCAACATTGAACTCATTGTGTGTGCCAACGCCTGCACCGACGGCACCGCCGCCGCTTGCGCTCCCGAGTTGGCTAAATTGCCCTTTGCGGCGCGCTGCGTGAGTGAGCCAACACCGGGTCTTAGCGCAGCTCGCAACCGGCTGCTGTCCGAGAGCACGGGCGAAGTTGCCGCGTTTTTGGATGATGACGTATGGGTATCGCGAGGGTGGCCGGGCGGCATACTCGATGTTTTTAACAATCACCCGGCAGATATGGTCACCGGCAAGGTAGACCTGTGGTGGCAGGCGGTGCAGCAACCGGCCTGGCTTTCGCGGCGGTCGGCACACATGCTAAGTTGCCTCGATCATGGCGATAAAGTCTGCGAAATTTTTTCTGCCGGAGAGGTTATTGGCGCGAATCTGGCATTGCGCCGAGCGGTGCTGCGCGATGTGCCGAACTTCCGCTCTGAACTCGGTCGCTCCGGCAAACTGATGGTGGCCGGCGACGACACCGATTTTGTTGCGCGGGCCATGCAGGCAGGACACCGTGTTTTTTATGCGCCGCAAGCGTCGCTGCTGCACTATGTAGCGCCAGAACGAATAACGCTTTCGTATCTTGGTCGCTCTGCCGCCGGCATTGGCACAGGCAAAGTGCGCATGCTGGGTGAACTCTCGCCGGCAAAACGGCGCGCCCTCAAATTTGAGAACACTGTTAAATATTACCTCTATGGCGGTCTCGAAGTCGCCTCGGCCGTCGCTGGTTATAAAAAAGGGCGGGTTAACCAGCATATTCGTCGCATGATGTGCTCTGGTGTGCTTGCCGGGCTGGCCGACGCGCCCCGCGGCATGTCGCCGCCGACGGCCAAGCCATAGAATAGCGGGAAGGCTATAGTTGGCGGCACCGTTCAGATTCAGGGCTGGCTGTATGGCGCAATTGCACCGCGCCTGCCTGCGTCCTTCTCCAGCCTCAAAGCGTCCTGTTGCCATCATTGCTTTAATACGGACCTGCCGCGAAAGGCATTGCTCCAATTTTGCCGAATTGCGTAAATGAGCATGCAACTCCAAGCGAGTCTCTGCGTATATTCCTACGGCAAGGCAAGGAGAGATACCAATGAGGCATCGCTATTGATTCAAACTGCGGAATATTCCCCACTCAAGTGCTATGCGATGCGTAAAAAGGCTGGCGTAAAGAACCGTCTCTTCGCGCCCGTTTTTATTGTCGGGTTTCCACGGTCGGGTACCACCATGCTGGCGGTGCTGCTGGACCGGCATCCAGACATTGCAGTCGGGCCTGAGAGCCATTTTTTTGAATTAATTAAACATTTACACTTGCCCGATCGGCTTACACCGCCGGAACTTGATGCCTGGCTCACCCGCATACTCGCTGCGCCGCGCATGCGTGACCTGGAGCTTTCAGCTGATGATGTGCGGCTGTGGCTGCAGCCCGGCAGTCCGGTAATGCCAGCAAATATCTTTGCAGCCATTTTGCAGGCGTATCGTGCCAAACGGGGTAAGGCAATCATTGCCGAAAAAACGCCGCAGCATCTGCTGGAGCTAAATACGCTATTGCACTGGTACCCGCAAGCCAAGGCCATTTGCATGCTGCGAGATGGCCGCGATGCTGTGGCCTCCATGCTGCTGGTGCCTTGGCGCAGCCACAGTTCTGCGCGGCTTTACGCGCTGCAGTGGATTCGCTATTTCAAGTTGATACACGCTGCGCAGAAAAATTTTCCCGATCGCGTGCTTGTGATCCGCTACGAAGACTTGGCAAGCCAACCTCAAGCGCAATTGCAGCGCATCGGCCTTTTTATGGGTGTGCCGTTCGACCCTGCTCAGCTCGATGCAACCCGGCAATCTGCTGCAGTGCCGCAGTGGGAACTTGCCTGGAAGGCCGCCGCCGAAATGGCTCCCGATCAAGATCGCATGGGACTGTGGCAAACAAGACTTTCGGCAGGCGAAAAGCACATTGTAAATACAACCCTGCATGATAGTTTGCACCGCGCCGGCTATTTAACTAACGGAGCCGCATTGCCACCCGGCTTTAATTGCAACTGGATGCTGGCCCGCGGATTTTTTCGCAAGGTCTATCTTAAAGCCATTCAGCAATCCAAAACGTATCGGCAGCGCGAGGAGCAATGCCCGCGGTCGGATGGCTCCGAGGCGGCGGTCGTTAACGGCAAATAGTGCAATAGGCTCGGTAACGCCATGGTGTTCAATTTAATTGCGTGGCGGCCGCTCCGTAATCGTTGGGGCTGCATAGCAGCCCATTGCGCCTCCGATTAGCCTCCCTTTATCAAAAAAATGAGTCAGTACCCCCGCCAGGGGGTCTGCGGATAAAATAATGGCCGTTGCCGCGGCGGCAGTGTCGCGGCGATTTGGTAACGATGTTATGCCTGAAGATGCTGTCAATGTGATCCCTGTGCCGCCGGCCGATGAAACCTCCGATGAAGGCCTCGCACTGCTTGCGTTTAACATCCGCCACGACCTGAATAAACGGCTCGATCTATACCTGCGCGACCGTCTGCCTGAACATTCGCGTGCTATGCTGCAAAAGCTTATTAAAGCGGGTGAGGTTAAGGTAAACGGCCGCGTTGCCAAGGCCAGCACCTGCCTGCGCGCCGGCGATCAGGTTGAGCTGCGCGTGCCCGCCGTGGTAGATCACGCCGCACTTCCGGAAGATATTCCGCTCGACATCGTTTTTGAGGATGAACACTTCATCGCCATCAACAAGCAGGCTGATTTGCTCGTGCACCCGGCACGCGGCCATTGGACCGGTACGCTCATCAACGGGCTGGTGAATCACGCGCAAAAAACCGCCGGTACGCTTTCTACCGGCAGTGACCCGTGGCGGCCGGGCATTATTCACCGGCTTGATCGCAACACAACCGGGCTGTTGCTGATAGCCAAAACCGATGAGGCGCACTGGCGGCTGGCGGGGCAATTTGAAAGGCGCACCATTCGTAAAACGTACATGGCCATTGTGCATGGCGAACCGCCGCTGGACAGCGACTTGATAGACGCACCGCTTGGCGTGGACCCGCAAAACCGGGAGAAGTATGCGGTTCGTACAGATATAGGACGTACCGCCCAAACGGTGTACAAAGTCGTGGAGCGGTTTGGCCGCTTTGCGCTGCTGGAGCTAAGCCCCAAAACCGGCCGCACCCATCAGTTGCGGGTGCATATGAGTTTTATCGGTCATCCAATTGTGGGCGATAAAATCTACGGTGGGCGTGAAATATCGCAGCACGATGTTACGGGAAAGGCCGCCGACAGCCGCAAACCGCTTATAACGCGCCAGGCTTTGCATGCAAGGCGGTTGCAGTTTGTTCATCCGGCTCATTTTCAGCGCATGGTGCTTGAAGCCCCGCTGCCGGGCGATATGAGCGATTTATTGCGGACGCTCCAAGGCCTTGGCCGATGATAATCTCGCCGGTAATCGGCGGCGACCTGCAACCCCAGCAGTTCGGTGGGTTGCCTGGACAATACACGTGAGGCATCAGAGAGTCGGATAGGTTGCGCTGAACCGCACAGCGGTGCAGTTGCTTGCGCCGGGTGTGCGCCAAAGACAGGCCTTGCGGCCGGTGTTGCACGGGTATACGACGTATGGTTGTTCAAGAATTGCTCGAACGCTGCGAAGTCATCCTCGAATACAAGTTTCGAGATCGCAAACTGCTGGATGCCGCGCTGACGCACGCATCCATCGCAGAAACGCGGTTGCTGTCTAACGAGCGTTTGGAGTTTTTAGGTGACGCCGTTTTGGGGTTGGTGGTTTGCCAGCGGCTCTTTGAAAGCTACCCATCGCATCTGGAAGGTGAGATGACCAAACTTAAGTCGGCTGTGGTGAGCCGGCGCACCTGCGCTGCGGTGGCCAACGCCATCGGCTTGACCGAGCTGATGCGTGTGGGCCGCGGGCTTGAGGGGCAGGGCGGCGCCCGCCCCAGCAGCCTTGCGGCGGGCGCGTTTGAAGCGGTGGTGGCGGCCATTTACCTTGATGGCGGGTTGGAGGCGGCGCGGACGTTTATTCTCAAGCACATGGAAAACTGGATCGCGCAATATGCTTCCTCAACGCATCAGCAGAATTTCAAATCCATGCTGCAGCAATATGTGCAGCGCACGTTTAACACCATGCCATCTTATGAAGTGCTTGATGAAGTGGGGCCGGATCACAGCAAATCGTTTCATGTGCGCGTCAACATCAACGCCAACCGATATGAAGCCACGTGGGGCGCCAACAAAAAAGATGCCGAACAAAAAGCGGCCTTTGCCGCGCTGCGCGAATTGGGGGTTGTGGATGAGTTGGGCCAGGACCTCGGCATGAAGGTCAGCAAAGACAAGGAGTCAAAATCAGCGGGTTAGCCCGCGCATCAGATTAATTGTTTGCCAGCCGCCCGCCGAGGGAGAGCGGGCCGCATACGGCTGCACCGTCCGGCGAAGAGTCCAAGGCATCATTTGGCTTGGCATGCTTCGTTATTCAATTATTAACTTAACTTCGCGGCTTCGCAGGCAATGCCAAGAGGCGCCGCGCTGGGGTAACCGCAGATTGCGCAGATGTTCGCAGATAAAAATTATTGGCCTGGCGCCGGAATAATTCTCAGCGTCCTTTGTTCGCGGCTGCTACGATAACCCATGGCAACCGTTAGAAATCGGGACGGGCGGCGTGAAGTTTAGAAAACAATTTTAGCCCGCAGTTAATGCCAAGACGCACCGCGCCGGTTTAACCGCATCCCGATTGGGCGCTTTGGTCATACCGGCACGGCCTCCGAGAGTACCCGACTGCGGAAAGCATCTGGCAAGGCCCTGGGCGTCAACACATCCACCGACACGCCAAGAATGCGTTGCAGTTCCACTTGGATGGCAGCCACGTCCATTAGCCCGGATATTTCATAGGTATTTTTATTGTGGGCCTTGCGCGCAGGCCTTGCACCCTGTAAAATGAAGGTGTTAACTAAGTTCCGTCATTTTGCAAGGAGGCAAGGCCATGGGAACAGACTGTAC